>CAYOFT010000110.1:0-5975 GCA_964403295.1 uncultured Thermotogaceae bacterium
AAAAACCTTCAAAGGTGAAGAAGTTCTTCCGGGAAGTTAAACAGGAATACAAAGCGACTACTTGGCCGACAAGACACATTTTAATGCAGACTACAGGTATTGTTATGATAATTCTGCTTATTATGGGAGTTTATTTTGCGGCACTGGATCTTGGATTCAGTAATCTTACCAAGTACCTGTTAGGCATTCTTGGTATTGGGTGATTTGTTTGAAAAAAAAGTGGTACGTCATTCAAACGTATTCCGGTCTGGAAGAGAAGATCAAAGAAAGTATTGAAAAAAAAAGAGACACACTAAACCTTGAAAGACTGGTAGGAAGGGTAGTTATTCCGGAGGAAGTAGTAGTTGAACCGTCAAAAGCTCACACTGTAAAACATATGCTTTCACAAAAAGTGAAACTACATGTTACAACCGGAGATGAAGTGAAAAAAGGGGATTTAATCGCCGAAGAGAATCCGGTTAAATTGAGACATGATGGTGTTGTTGACATCATCCGTAATTATCGTAAGATAGTTGTTGAAACACTGGATTCCAAATATACAAAAATTTATTATATACCTGAAGCCGATAAGATTGAGTCAGGAATAAAGTCCGGTGTAAAAATCAGACAAGGTATGCCTTTTGCAAAGAACGGAGAGTACATATGTGAAATGGACGGGACCGTTCTTGAATCTGTGAAGGTTAAAAAAGTGATCATAAAAAAAGATGATGGTGAGGAGGATGTTTATTACGTCCCCCTTAAGTTGTTTTTACAAAGCAGAGCGTCAAAGGGAAAAGAGGTAGAGAAGGGGACGGAGATCTCTGAGCCTTTAAACTTGCGTGCTGAATTTGATGCCTTGATTGAAATCAGTGATCGTGGTACCAGAAGGATACTGAAGTTGGTCAACATCAAAAGGCGGAGATTATTTCCCGGATACGTTTTTGTAGAAATGGCAATGACGGATGCTGCTTGGAACACTGTTCAAAGTGTTCCAAATGTTGTTCATTTTGTTTCATCAGGAGCAGCACCTTTGCCTATAAAAGATAAAGAGGCAAAGGTTATTTTAAGACTTGCCGGTTTAGAAACAGTTGAGAAAGCAGATAAAAAAGCAGCAACAGTAGAGATTGAATATGAAGTTGGCGAAGCTGTAAGGATAAAATCCGGTGCTTTTGCGGACTTTGTTGGATCAATTAGCGAAATACATCCTGAAAAACACGAACTGAAAGTCATGGTCAATATATTCGGGAGAGAAACGCCCGTTATTGTTCATTTAAGTGAAGTAGAAAAGGTTTAATAAGCAATATTTTGGTATAAGCACTGCAAAAGACGGTAATATCAACCGTTTTTTGCCTTATTCTGTGGAAGGGTACATGCCAACCCGCTAAACCACATAAGGAGGAATAAATATGGCAAGAAAGATTCTAACAACAATCAAGCTTCAGTTACAAGCCGGTAAAGCTAACCCGGCACCTCCAGTTGGTCCTGCTTTGGGTCAACATGGGATTAATATTATGGGTTTTTGCAAAGAATTTAACTCAAAAACTCAGGACAAAATGGGAACAATCGTACCAGTCGTTATTACGGTATATGAAGACAGATCATTCTCATTTATTATGAAAACACCCCCTGCCTCTTTTTTGATCTTAAAAGAAGCGGGTATCAAAAAAGGGTCTTCTGTTCCCAATGCTGAAAAAGTTGGGAAAATTACAAAGGCTCAGGTTCAGAAAATTGCCGAGATCAAAATGGAAGATTTAAACGCCAATGATATTCAAGCAGCGATGAAAATTATCGAAGGAACTGCAAGGAATATGGGCGTAGAAGTCGTTAAATAAGGGGGTGCTGAGAGATGGCAAAACATTCAAAACGATATCGAGAAGCCAAAGCTAAAATAGACAGTACAAAATTATACTCTGTGACAGAAGCAGTTCAATTGATAAAAGAAACAGCCACGGTTAAGTTTGATGAGACCGTAGAATTGCATCTGTGTACGAACATTAACCCGAAAAAGGCAGATCAGCAGATCAGACAACCCATTTCATTGCCCCATGGTACTGGGAAAAGTGTTCGAATATTGGTTTTTGCTCAGGGAGAAAATGCAGAAAAGGCAAAAGCAGCCGGTGCTGATTATGTAGGTGCCGACGACTACGCAGAAAAGATTCAGAAGGAAAACTGGCTGGATTTTGATGTGGCAATTGCTACACCGGATATGATGAGAGTTATTGGAAAATTGGGCCGTGTTCTTGGACCAAGAGGGTTGATGCCTTCTCCTAAATCCGGAACAGTAACAAATGATGTAGAAGAAGCAGTCAATGCATTTAAAGGCGGAAGAATTGAAGCCAGAAATGATAAAACCGGAAACATTCATTTGGTTATTGGTAAAAAATCATTTAAAAACGAGCAGTTAAAAGAAAACCTTGATTCTGCCCTTAAACAGGTTTTGGCAATGAAACCGGCCAGCTTAAAAGGCAGACTCTTTAAAAAAATCGCTGTTGCAACGGCGATGGGTCCTGGAATAAAAGTTGATACAAGCGACTATATGAAGGAAGTATAATAAATTAAAAATTTAATTAAGTCCCACGTACTCAAGACAGTAGGTTTTTAAGAGAGTATTCGCCTACCGAGGTGCGCGCGTGTTTCACCGTGACCTCATACGTGGTCATAATAAAAAAGGAGGTGGAACATTGCTTACCAAAGAGCAAAAAAGGAAAATCGTCGAGAAACTGAGAGATCAATTCAAACAGTCACCCATCGTTGTTTTATTGGATTACAGAGGGCTGGATGTAGAAAAAATCAGTATTCTGCGTAGAAAGCTGTCTGAATCCGGTGGCCATATGCAAGTTTGTAAAAACACATTGATCAAAGTTGCATTGGATGAATCGGAAAATGCAAATGAAGAATTTTACGGCTATTTAAAAGGACCAAATGCAGCTTTATATGTTAACGAAGAAGGAGATCCCATGGCTGTATTAAAGGCATTGGTTAAATTTGCCAAAGAGAACAATATGCCTAAGATCAAAGCCGGATTGTTCGAGGGAGAAGTTTACGATGAGCAAGGGGTTATAGAATTATCAAAACTCCCATCAAGAACAGAGCTGTTGGGTATGCTTGCTAATGTATTACAGGCTCCCATTACTGGACTTGCAGCATCTTTGAACAATATTATTTTGAAATTACCTTATGCTTTAAACGCTATCAAAGATAAAAAAGAATCATGAATTGCTAAAATTAACGGAGGTGTAAATTAAATGACACGTGAAGAAATTATAAAGGCAATCGAAGAAATGACTGTAACAGAGTTATCACAATTGGTGAAAGATATTGAAGAGAAATTTGATGTGAAGGCACAGGCCCCAATGGCAGTTGCAGCAGCACCAGCAGCCGGTGGCGGAGAAGCAGCTGAAGAAGAAAAGACAGATTTCCAGGTTTTACTGAAGAGCTTTGGTCAGAAAAAAATCGCTGTTATTAAAGTTGTCAGAGAAATTACCGGTCTTGGACTAAAAGATGCCAAAGATCTTGTTGACAATGCCGGTTCTGCAGATGCCGTTATCAAAGAAGCTGCACCAAAAGATGAAGCAGAAGATATTAAGTCCAAGCTTGAAGAAGCCGGTGCAGAAGTAGAACTTAAATAATTGAAATTACGTCATTATAGTATATCTTGCAACAGGCATTTGCCTGTTGCATTTTTGCGTTAAAAAATCTTTTCTCTCCAAGAGGTGATTTCCATTGAAACAGGAGAGCTTTGGCCGAAGAACAAGAAAAGTATTCGGGAAAATAGGTGAGGCAGTTCAGGTTCCAAACCTCATCAATATACAGTTGGAATCATATCAGGAATTCCTTGAAAAAGGAATCATTGAAGTATTAAAGAAATTTTCTCCCATCAGATCACAACCTCATCGAGGTGACTTACGCAAAGACGAAAAGGGTTTTGTGTTGGAATTTGTGGATACTGAAATAGGAGAACCCAATGAAGATGAAAATGAATGTAAAGCTAAGGGGATAAGCTATACCGTTCCACTCTACGTGAAGGTCAGAATATCCGATATTAATACCGGAGAAATGCGTGAGGAAAAGGCGTTCTTTGGATATATACCCTTTATGACAGAACGAGGGTCATTTATCATTAACGGTGCCGAAAGGGTTGTAGTCAATCAATTAGTCCGCTCCCCTGGGATTTATTTTGTTAACGAAGGGGCGACTCCAGGGAAAAATGATCTTTACATATCTCATTTTTTGCCTCAACGTGGGGCTTGGCTTGAGATCATTCTAAATACCAATAAGAACATTCTTCAAGCCAGAATCGACAGAAGACGAAAGGTCAACTTGTTGTTGTTCCTTAAAAGTATTGGATTTGTTGACAATGTGGAACTGTTCGATAATTTCCCGCACGATATCGAAGTTTACAACAAAAAAGACCTTGAAAAATTTACAGATTCCATCGTACTACAAGAAATAACCGATGCAAAGGGTAATGTTATCATTGCAAAGGGAGAAAAACTTGACAAAAAAAGATTCGATGACATCATTGATAACGGAATAGAAAAAATAACGATATTGAATCCAAATGTTCAGAATACTTTTGAAAAACTGGATGATTCCCTGAAAGAAGCTGGTGAAAATGAAGCGGTGATAGAATTATTCCGTAAGCTTAAACCCGGGGAAATTCCACGTGTCAATACTTCTAAAAACTATTTATACAACCTTTATTTCAGTGATGAAAAGTATGAGTTTTCAGAAGTTGGAAGATACAAGATGAACAGACGGTTGGATATTGTTTATGATAAATACAAGCAACTTCATGGAATTGAAGATGAGGGCAGGTATAACGAAGATTCTCAAGTCATAGAAAAACAGGATCTGTTATTGGCCACCATTCATCTGTTGGATCTTGAATATGATAATACATTACTGGATACCAAAGATCATTTGGGAAACAAACGGGTCAGAACAGTTGGAGAATTGCTAAAGGGTGAGTTTGAAAGAGGTTTCTCTAAGATTCAAAAATTGATAACCGAGAAACTCACTGTTTATAATTCACTTGAAAAGATTTCCATTCAAAGCTTGATAAACGTTAGGCCCATTATTATTTCCATGAACCAATTTTTTGCCAGTAGTCAGCTCTCACAATTCATGGACCAGGTCAACCCTCTTTCGGAATTAACGCATAAACGAAGACTCTCATCTATCGGTCCCGGAGGATTGAAAAGAGAACGGGCGAAGATCGAAGTCCGTGACGTTCATGATTCGCATTATGGCAGAATGTGTCCAATCGAAACACCTGAAGGAGCTAATATTGGTTTGATTACTTCACTGGCTACTTTTGCCACTACCAATCCTTATGGCTTTTTAATCACACCTTACCGAAAAGTAGTGGATGGGAAAGTAACCGATGAAATTGATTACTTGACGGCCAATGAAGAGGAAAGGTACTATGTTGCACAGGCAAATACACCCTTGCAGGAAGACGGTACCATTGCTACGGAAAGGGTTCCCGTAAGGCAACATGGTGATTTGATTTATGTTAACAGTAAAAAGGTTAAGTATATCGACGTTTCACCCAAACAAACGGTTTCAATTTCAACCGCACTAATTCCCTTCTTGGAGCATGACGATTCTAACAGAGCATTAATGGGATCGAACATGCAACGACAGGGAGTGCCTGTTATCAATCCAGAAGCACCAAGAGTTGGAACCGGTGTGGAATGGGTGGCAGCCCGTGATTCGGGTTTTATTGTATTAGCTAAACATCCCGGTCAGGTTGTAAAGGTTGACTCCAAACAAATACAAATCCACAGAATGGATGATAACGGCAAATTGATATTTGAGAAAGATAAACCGAAAATCGATGAATATCATCTCCAAAAGTTTGTCCGTTCCAATCAGGATACCATGGTGAATCAACGTCCGATAATCAATGTGGGTGAAAAAGTTGAAAAGGGAGACCCCCTTGCTGATGGCCCTGCAACGGATATGGGAGAATTGGCTATTGGTCAAAACAT
>CAYOFT010000111.1:0-5955 GCA_964403295.1 uncultured Thermotogaceae bacterium
TTAATAAATCCATAGCATACACCTCAACATCTAATGCCTCCGTCCCTATTGTTTGTTCACAATCCAAATATCAAAAAATTCCAAAAGGGAAGCAGCGTAATGGTTTTATTCTGAAAAATGACCACATCTTCAACATCTTCGGTAATCAGGATTCTTTTTTTTACATCTTCGGGAAACGCTGCCAACCCCTTTAATTCCCTTTCCTTCAAATCGGGTTCTTCCAGATTGGAATAAGTACAGTTAATGGCGTATTTATCAGCGCCTCTTTGGCAAATAAAATCTACTTCAGTCTTTTCATCCATCCAATAGGATACTCTGAATCCTTGCCTTAATAATTCCAGATAACAATAGTTTTCGATCTCTCTGCCGTAGTCTTTTGTGAGACTTTGTGTCACTGTCCTTTTTAATACGGGGTCCATGGCATACATCTTTTTGGGTCGAATGCTTTTTTGCTTTTCTGAATTTGAAAAATACAAGCATTCAAAGATTAAAAATGCCTCTCTTAAATGGGAGAAGTATTCAGTAATCGTATTGATAGAAACTGAACCATAACTGCTTTCAATAATCCTTTGCATTTTTCTGTAGGAAATTCGGTTAGCAACATTCTTTAATGCATAAAAAGCACACTTTTTCACCAGGTCAATATCCCGAATCTCCCATCGTTCCACAATATCTCTGTAGATAATATCGTAAAAATATTGTTCAAGGAGTTTTGAACCGCCTTTGTCAATGTTGAAATTCAGAAGAATCTCCGGGAATCCCCCGTTATGTAGATACTGATTGAGTAGCGCTTTGATGCTGTTTTTATTTTTGATGACACTTTTTAGATCAAGCGAAAGGTTTTTCGATAACAAATAATCCTTGAATGAAAGGGGGAGCAGCAATTGATCAATGTGTCGTCCTGTTAATAAATGGCCACCTTTGTAGGATGCGATTTTTGATGAAGACCCGGAACAGATACACTTAATCTCACCGGATTCCCGATAAGTTTCCACCCATCTCTCCCAGTTCTCAACGGATTGGATCTCATCGATAAATAAAAACAGTTTGCCTTTGGGGTAAACCGTTTCCCGATAAATTTTATATATTCTTTCCAGTAATTGAGCGTTTTTCCTTTCACTTTCTAAGGCGATATCTTCCATGTTTAAAAACAAAAAGGCATCTTCATTGTATTGCTTCGCCAGCTCAAGGATCAAAAGCTTCATAAGCGTGGACTTACCCGTTCTTCTTGGGCCCTTTATGATTTGTACGAAATGACTATCCATATAGGTTAAGGCCTCATTTATGTCGGAACGATTGACATAATGCTTTTCTTTGATTTTATTTACATCATTCCAGCGATAAATAAATTCAAGGATTTCATGTTGATTCATGCTTTTCACCTGACTATGTATAATATAACAAACAGATTATATCATATATGTTCAGTGTATTATACAATCCTGAGGAGAAAAATTTTCTATATTTCAGTGATTCTGGCAGAGTCTATAAAAAGTGTATATCAGGTACAATTTGGCAAGTATTCAATTTGCTTTTGATTTAAAAATCACTTCTTAAAAACAGTATTATGTTAACTCAATCCTCCGTATAAAGACACAGTACTCTGGAACAGTGAAAAGTTTCTGTTATTTTGTGCTTTTTTTCGCTTCTTTCTTGATATTAGGCGGCATTTTATTTCCCAAAGCAACCGTTATGATTATCACCCATCGGGACACCATTCTGGAAGCCATGGATAGAGTGTTTGTACTGCATGATAAGCAGTTTTCGGATGGGTTGTCGGTTCAGGAGTTGTACGAGAACAAAGCATTCAAAACGCTTTTTATGTATTCTCAAAAGTGAAAAACTCTCCGCCATAGTTTTTCAATAATCTTGACTGTTTGAGTAAAATCATCATGGATTTTTGTCCGTTCCCGTTGTTTTTGAAGCAACTACTTGAAAAATGATGATATAATTGAAAAAGAAGACAGAAAACAGCCGAAAGAAAAATAGCGATATCATTTTGATCAAAATCGGGATGAGAAAAATATTATTTATACATCCAAGTAACGGGGTGAGTAAAATGAGTGATATGAAACACTATATTGGGAAGTACAGTTATTCTGGTAAATTTAAACAACAGGACGACGGCTCCAGTTTGTTGGAAGTCAGTGAATTTGAATACGATGGTAAATATTATCAGCCTTCTGAACCTTTACAGTTCAAAATAACA
Organism: uncultured Thermotogaceae bacterium; assembly: GCA_964403295.1. GTDB lineage: Bacteria > Thermotogota > Thermotogae > MWEM01 > MWEM01 > JASUTC01. The sequence goes on from CAYOFT010000111.1 coordinate 2,210, forward strand.
CCACAACCGGAAGAGGGTGGATGGTTTTTAGTACAAGATGAATCAATAGGCGTTTGTATAGGTGGTGTGGATTTTGAGGAAGCGATCGGTAACGCCATCATGGATGCTGCCCTTCAGTATGAAGATTTGATATGTGAAGAGGGTCCTATGACAAAGTCTTTGAAAGTGATTCAAGAAAAAGTTAGAGCATGGATGGTGCACGCTATTGACAGTAAGGCTCAGTAAAAAGATTGAAAAAGCCTTGAAGAAAAATGGATTTGAGAAGCTGGCCACACATCACAACAGGTATTTCTATCGAACTTTATCTGGCGTGAAAGCTCCCGTGAAAACTTTTATCAGCCATGGATCAAAAGATTACTCAGACCAGCTGCTATCTGAATTGGCAATCCAATTGAAACTCACTAAAAAGGAACTTCTCAGATTTATAGACGGTGAGATGACCCAAGAGGAGTATGAATCAATCTTGAGGATTAAAGGGATTATTTAATTCTGCAGTCAGGGTAATATTTTCTTGAGTATTTTTTTTAAGATTTAGGGAGGATCTTTTTGCGATTTTCAAGTCTGTAACTCTTACCGGATAAATTGAAAATCTCACTGTGATGCATTCATCTATCCAAAATGGCCGTTGTAATCACCAATCCTGAAAAACTAATCATTATCAAAAGACTATTTGTTTGAACCTTATCCAGCAGAAAACCAAACAAAGCCCTACCGATTGGGATTGTGAATGCTCATGTCAATCACTGAACAACCTGATCAACCTTTCTCTTCTTGCGTCGTCATAATACCAAGTACACACATATCCATACCATTGTGAGAGATTCAGTCTTTTACAAAAGTCCGCAATCTTGTCATACGCTCGATCTGAAAACCGGTCTTCTAAGATCTCTTGTACATCAAAATCCCAGTTTGTTGTCGAATATCTTGCATATTCCCTGAAATAAATGTTCAGCAGTTCAACATCCGTTGTTTCTTGAAGGGAAGCATACAAATCCACTAGTTCGCAAATCTTCTCGTTCCCAACCGCTTTAAGAAGAATATTGAACAGATCATTTCTTCCTTTGTAATAGGGATGATTTGGTTCAAAACAAATGTTGATAAATTGCTTTAAACGATAATCCGAACCTATATAATTGATGAGTTTTTCGGCATCTTCTGCAAACGAAAACAATTTTGAATAGTCGATAGTATCATCCGGAATTTGAATGAAGATTCCCCTGAGAAGGGTTATTTTTCTTTCAAATGGGGACTGTCTTCTCAACTTCTCTTCATTCAGGACAAACCGCTGATTTTCCTTTTCACACAGAAGAACAACATTAACCTCACGAGGATAATCAAATGACACAGATAAGTCAAGTGCCTTGATAACGCAAGTCAGCGACTTTATCCTGACTGTTTTCTTTTCCCCGTTTAGTATTCTGTAAAGAGAACTATGCGGTATGCCATTTTCCATCGCAAAGGTTCTTGGTTTGCGGATTTGTTGATTTAAGAACTTCTGAAGGCTTTTGCTGTTTGTCATTTCATTCCGCTTAAGCCCTTTCTTGTTTTGAACAAGACAAAACTTGCGCACATGTAACATCGTCCGTTTATACTTTTCTCTTATTTTGGGGATGTTTTTTGTCAGTGCTTCATAGTAAAAGTTGAGAAGTCTTGCCGCTTGGTAAAAAGAGGGATAATCATTGTTCTCCTTTGCAATAACAAGGATGGTATCCAAATAACCAATCAAGGCCGTATCGTATTCAAGATAATAACCCAGATAATAACCCAGTTCCTCAGAGTCTTTCATAGCCCTTTCAAGATCAGAAAATTTCCTGTACCAGGCAGCATTGTTGAGTCCGTTTGTAATATAGGAAGGATGAGGAAATTTTAAAGCATTTTGATAAACACAATAATAAACGATGGCAGCTTCGTCATATTTCCCGTCTCTGTCAAACTTAATCGCCTTTGCGTTTAATTCCAAAGCAATATCCACATGATCATTTAAATGGGTTTCACTCCACGTTCTGAATGCTTTGAAGTTGTGATTTGCATTGTAGGCCCCACCCATTTTTAGACTTTTTCCCACAGAATTCCGACAAGCGATTGGTATTTTCTCAAAATGCTTCATTAGTTTATGATGCAACCTTTTATTCTCTTCTTTTAATTTCAATACTCGAGTGAGATTCAGTTCGACAGTCAACAACAGGTAATATATCCCAACATTTTTACATTGATCCAGTTCTAATCTTACTCTTTCTAAAACCTGACGATTTTTAGAAACCCATTTCAACTTTAGAAACTTCAAATATCGTTTTAGTTCTTCATCATTGGAACAATTTAAAAAATAATGGATAAAAGGCCTTGAATATCGCCCATAATGGCAAACGCTTAGAATGAAGTCAAGTTGTATTTCTAATCACCCCGCAGTTATCCGTGATATAACAAAAACTACATTTTTACAAAAATGTTCCATTGCTTATTCTGATTCTTGAAACCAACATTATAAAAGCTTTTCGGAATATTTTGTCCCACTTCAATTCGTTTTCAAGAATAACTAAAAAATAAAACCCTTTATTCATGGGAGCTCTGTAGCTTTGGAGAAGACTTGATTATCATATGTATTACGTTATGATTATAACATAACAACTTGGATTGAGGGGGAGGAGTATTTTTGAAAAAATTAACTTTATTACTTTTGATGGTTTTGTTATCTGTTTCACTGTTTGCAGATCCAAATGATGATTTTGATAATGAGACGGATTCGGTTTTTCCGCCAATTCCAACAATTGGCGTTTCTGTAGAAAATGAGAGCGACTTTGTATAGCTATTATAGGAGGTGAAAAAATGGCACAAAATAAACCAAGAGATGATGAATTCTTTAATTGTGGTGAAGAACATGAAAATCGGTATGTTTCTAAACTCTATGGTTCAAATTCTGAGAAAGTCCACGTTTTTCTTGAAAAAAAATGCAGCGATAGCACTATTAATTATTCAACCCATAGGCAAGTTTATCAGCTTATAGAGAAAGAATTTGGCTTACCTATTCCGGTTTGATATTTTTGAGCTTCAAAGAAAGTAGATGAAAGAAATGAGAATAAGAGTATGGCATTAACAACCAATTTGGTCTTTAGTCAATGGAACAGCTATTTTTGATGAGAAAAACACAGGGGCCATCATCGATCATTTAATCCATCACTGTTATTTATTGGTGTTTAACGGACCCAGTTATCGTTTAGAGCATTCGAGTATTAAGGGTTAAATTTTTGAGTAAAAGGGTGCTGGATTTTTACAGTTCCAAACGCTGGATTTGATAGGCTCTTTCCAATTCAAGTAGAAACCAGGATCAAAATTACCCTGTATGGTTCTGAAATCCTAATTTTCAATCATTTTAAACTCTGTTCTTTTGTATGGCGTATCAAAGGCTCACTATGGGCGGAGTCCATGGCATTTTTCTCGTTCATTTCATAAGACCCTTCAGCTTTTACTCTGCCTTCTTCTACAAGATAAATATAGTTAATAGCATAAGTGGAAAGAATCATTTGATACTTGCCAAAAACATAGAAATAGGAATCAAAATAACTCTGTATGACTCTGAAATCATTATTTCTAATATTTTAAAAGCATTTTGTTTGTCCAGTCACTCAAATGCACTCTATAGACAGAGTAATTGGTATTGATCTCACTAATCTTCTATCTAAATTGGAAAGAACTATTTGATACTTACCAAAAACACAAAAATTGAATGAAAGGAGGTGACTTCATGAATT
>CAYOFT010000112.1:0-5954 GCA_964403295.1 uncultured Thermotogaceae bacterium
CTACAACTGACGGACTTAAGAAACCTGATAACCTCACAGTTGAAGAATCTTTGGAGTTAATGAAAAGAAGTTATTCCAAGATTATTGAGATGGCGGAGTTATATGAGATAAACGTCAACATTGAAGTCCACGGCTATTTTACAACCAACCCGGATTTATTAGATAAGATGCTGAATTTTGTAGATAGCGATCGGTTCGGTCTTAACTTGGATACAGGCAACAGCTTCATTGCCGGTCAGGACCCTGTAGAATTCTGTAAAAGGTTTTTGCAAAAGATCAAACATGTGCATATAAAAGACGTACCGGAATCGCTTGCACAGCAAATGAGAGGAAAGGATACCGGAATAGGCATCAGCCATTCGGCTATTGGGGAAGGGGTCAACGCAGAAAACATCAAAGAAATTCTGAGAATACTCTATAAAAATGGCTATGATGGCGTAATCAGCATGGAATGTGAAGGCCAGGGAGGACCATTAATAGAAAAATCATTAAACTGGCTAAGAAATACGCTTACTGAATTGGGAATACCGGAAGAAAAACATTGAGGGATTAAAATTTTAAAAGGAGACGATTCAAAAAACAAATCGTCTCCCTTACTATAATTGATTATTCTTTATTTTAAAAATCCAGATGCTTCCTGTTTGGTTATAACCTTTCCTGTCGAAACGACTTTCCCGTCAATTTCCACTGCGGGTGTGGCTGCAAATCCCTTGTTGATGATTTCACTCATGTCCTGAACCTTCACGACGGTTGCTTCTGCTCCTGTTTCTTTGATAGCCTCTTCAAAGGCTGAATAGACTTTTTTACATTTTGGACATCCTGAACCGTATACTTTAATTTCCATGTTGTTCCTCCTTTTTTGTATTTGAGTTCTTGTTAAATTACATCAAATTTCCGTACATAAAACCGGTTAGTGACGATAAGGCGATCACCAGGAAAAAATAGGTAAATGCTTTTTTGGCACCCATCAACTTCGTTAATACGATCATATTTGGAAGACTCAGCGTGTATCCCGCCATAAACAACGCCAAGGCGGGACCTTTTCCCATACCTAATGTCATGAGTGACTGAACAATTGGGACTTCCGTCAGGGTCGAAAAGTACATGATGGCTCCAAACACTGAGGCAAAAAGAGTGGAGAAGAATTTGTTTCCGCCCAGTACGGTCTGTACGACTTCCTCAGGCAAAGCCTTTGAGATGATCCCGGCTATAAAGACCCCAGCGAATAAAAATGGCAGGATCTTCTTTGCAAATGACCAGGTTTCTCCAATCCATTCTCGACGTCTTTCTTTTCTGAATTTAAAATAGAGAACAATAATCCCCACTACTGAAAGAACCAGCAGGGTTGTCTTTAATACCGGGTTGAGGGACAACCCCCCGGTAACCAGGAAGAACATTTGCAATCCCAGGAATGTTAATACCCACAGGGGTTTTTCCCCGTCATCATCTTCCATGATAATGCCTCCCTGGCCTTTGTCTTCTCTGAAAATCCAAGCCATGATTAACCCGATCACAATTGCCACAACGATGGTTGCGATCAATCGGACGATGGATAATTCCCAGCCCAGTACTTCACCGGTTAAGAAGATTGCTGTCACGTTGATAGCCGGGCCTGTAAACAGGAATGCCACAGCCGGGCCCAGTCCGGCACCTCTTTTGTATATTCCGCCAAAAATCGGGAGTATGGTGCATGAACAAACCGCCAAAATACCACCAGCAGCACTGGCGACAGGGTAGGCGATCCATTTCTTTGCCTTGGGTCCCAAGAGTTTTAATATCGCGTTTCGGTTTACGAAGACTGCTATGGTTCCGGCTACAAGGAATGCTGGGACCAGACACAGTAAGACATGCTCTCTGGCGTATTCACCAAGAAGTTCAAATCCTGCTATAATTGAGTCCTGAACGGTTGTGTTGCCAAACGGCAGGAAGAAAAACAGCAGGAAGAAGCCTATTAGAATTAGAAATTTTGTGATTTCGGTTTTGTCAATCATTTTGGTTCCTCCCAAAGATGGTTAATAAATCTTAAGTGGTATTTTAATTTTAAGACCCGGGGGACAGGCCCGTCGATACAGGGAATTTGGAAAACAAATTCCAAATCGCCGCTCCTGTCCCCACTAAGATAATTTTTTTTATTCAATTGATAATTTAAACTGTTGAACGGATTTTCCGAATGATAATTCTCCTTCTGTGATTCTTTGAATAAGCTCTTGAACCTTTTCCCGAATCTCTTCCCGCGTTTTCCTGAATGCCTCGATTCCTTTTCCCGAAGGGTCTTCAATTCCCCAGTCTTCAGTGTGTTTGTTGGGGATATACGGACAGGTGACGTTGCAGCCCATGGTGATTAAAATGTCCAGTTCGTTTGGAATTTCTTTGATTAATTTCGGGTAGTGGCCGGCCATGTCTACACCCGCTTCTTCCATCACTTGAACAGCAAGGGGTTTCACTTGCGGATATTCCTCTGTTCCTGCGGAGTAAGCTTCAAACAGATCGCCCCCAAGCTTTTTTGCCCATCCTTCGGCTATTTGGCTTCTGCAGGAGTTGTGGACGCATATAAACGCTATTTTGTATGTCACGGCTTGTTCCTCCTCTATTGATTAATTAGATGATTTTATTGATTCTTTTGGAAACCAATGTTTCGTGCTGTTGGCAATCTTGACCAACGTCAGCATCACAGGCACTTCCACCAATACACCCACCACTGTAGCCAGTGTTGCACCGGATTGTAGTCCAAATAGGGAAATCGCAACGGCCACTGCCAGCTCAAAGAAATTACTGGCACCTATCATAGCTGCCGGTGAGGCGATGTTGGCGGGGACTTTCCATAATTTCGCCCAGAAATAGGCGAAGAAAAAGATGGCAAAGGTCTGAATAATAAGGGGTACGGCTATCAGGGCGATGTGGAAGGGCTTGGACAAGATGATTTCGCCTTGAAAGGAGAAGATAATAATCAGTGTGACCAGTAACCCGATAATCGTCGTTTTGTCGAATTTCTTTAAAAAGACGTTGTCAAAATAGTCCTGTCCTTTCTTTTCGATCACCTTTTTTCTTGTAATAAATCCACCCAACAGGGGAATGACAACGAATAAAATGACTGACAGGATCAATGTATCAAGGGGTACAATCACATTTGTAATCCCCAGCAAAAAAGCCACAACCGGTGTAAAGGCAAAGAGGACGACCAGATCGTTAATCGCTACCTGGATTAAGGTATAGGCGGGGTCACCGTTTGTCAGATGACTCCAGACAAACACCATGGCGGTACACGGGGCTGCTCCCAGTAGAACGGCACCGGCCAGATATTCGTTGGCAAGCCCTGTGTCGATCCACATGTTAAATACCACCTTGAGAAAAAAAGCTGCAATGAGGTACATGGTGAAAGGTTTGATCAACCAATTGGTGATTAAGGTGATAGTCAAGCCTTTGGGCTTTTTCGTCGCTTTGACAATACTGGAAAAATCTATTTTCAGCATCATGGGGTAGATCATGAGCCAAATAAGAATGGCCACCGGTATTGAAACGTTGGCGTATTCAAATCTGGAAAGCAAATCCGGAATGCCGGGTAAGAATTTTCCGATTAAAACCCCTACAAGAATACATAGGCCCACCCACAAGGTTAAGTACTTTCCAAAAACGCCCATTTCCTGTGTCGTTTTATTGTTCTTTTTCATTTGATTCCTCCTGATTGATGATTTCAAGGACCTTTTCTTTGTTTTCACGAATCACAGAACAGGTTAGTTTGCTTTTTCTATAATTTTCCATTCTTTCGATATCTTTTTTTAAAATCTGATCTTTTTTTAATTTTGCTTGAAGGTATTCAAATAACTTTGGGTTTTCTTTTTCAAATTCCTCTGAAATCATATAATGTACCCATTGGCCGTCTTTTTGGGCAGTAATCATTCCGGAAGTTTTCAGTTTTCCCAAGTGCCTTGAGAGGTTAGACTGGGATAAGCCCAGGAATACTTCCAGTTCGCATACACAGAATTCTCCATGGAATAATAAGTTGATAATTCTTAATCGGTTTTCATCTGCCAATGCTTTGAAGATTTGTTCTAACACAACATCATCTCCTTTTTTAACATATGAGTATATACTCATATGTTCATATTATCGCATTTCAATTTCAATTTGTCAACCCTGTATTACCGAAGAGAATTCTGTCGTCTATAAACCTTGTCGTAAACACTCTGTTCCAGATTTGTAGCGATAACACTTGACAGTAGATTTTAACTGTGCTATAATAACGCGCAATCGGGGTGTAGCGCAGTTGGGAGCGTGCATGCCTTGGGTGCATGAGGTCGCTGGTTCAAGCCCAGTCACCCCGACCATTGATTGCAAAACAGGTTGCGACCGTAGCTCAATTGGTAGAGCACCACCCTTCCAAGGTGGTTGTTGCGGGTTCGAGTCTCGTCGGTCGCTCCATCTTGATGGGCGCCTATAGCTCAATCGGATAGAGCATTGGATTTCTAATCCAAAGGCTGGGGGTTCGATTCCCTCTGGGCGCACCATAGCTTTTGTTATGCCTGGTGGCTATAGCTCAGTTGGTAGAGCACCTGACTGTGGATCAGGCTGCCGTGGGTTCAAATCCCACTAGCCACCCCAAGTATTTCAGCGCTTGTGGCTCAATTGGATAGAGCATCGGATTTCGGCTCCGAGGGTTGGGGGTTCGAGTCCTCCCAGGCGCGCCAGGTTTCAAGAAGCTTGACTTTATTTTTTTTAAGTGATAGAATGAAGCGCAACACAGGAGTTTGCCGGGGTGGTGGAATAGGCAGACACGCATGGTTGAGGTCCATGTGGGACATCAAACATCCCGTGGGGGTTCAAGTCCCCCCTCCGGCACCAGATGGGCCGTTAGCTCAATCGGCAGAGCAACTGACTCTTAATCAGTAGGCTACAGGTTCAATTCCTGTACGGCCCACCATCGACTATGAAAGCGGAAGTTCGCCAGAGATTTCCCACCTTGTGGCCAAGGCTGACAGGGTAATTAACAACAAAAAAACTCATATGTATAATCATGGTATTTACATATAATGGCGGACTCGATGTCCGCCTTTTTTAGTGAACAAAAAAACCGAAAGGAGATGAGTCACATCGCGAAAGCGAGAGAGAATTTACCACCAAAGAATGAAGAGATAAGAGTTTCAAAGGTGAGAGTAATTGGAAAAGACGGAGAACAAATTGGGATAATGAAGGTGAATGAAGCCATTTCAGTTGCCCGGAGAGATGAACTTGACCTCGTTCTAATCGCCCCGGAGGCCAATCCCCCTGTAGCCAAGGTTCTTGATTTCGGGAAGTATCGTTACGAACTTCAGAAAAAGAAGAAGAACGCTAAGAAAAATCAGAAAAAGACCGAACTCAAGCAGATGAAATTCCGTCCCAAGATTGATGAACACGATTATCAGACGAAGCTGAATCACATAAAGAGATTTTTAAAGGATTCCAATATGGTAAAGGTAACCATCATGTTCAGAGGACGAGAAATGGCCTTCACGGAAAAGGGTCGTGAGATACTGGACAGAGTTATAGAAGATACCAAATTGTCTGCCAAGGTTACGTCCAAACCAAAATTGGAAGGTAGAGACATGCATATGACACTATCACCCATCAGTGAAGCAGAGCAAAACCGTTTGGTCAACAAAATTGAAGAAGAGACCGTACAAGAAGAAACCGCATCAGAATGACATAAGAATTTGAGGAGGAAACGACATGCCTAAGATGAAGACAAGAAAAAGCGCATCGAAGCGATTCAGAATCACCCGAACGGGAAAGATTATGAGAAACAGAGCCGGTAGAAGGCATGAAACCGGCAAAAAAAGAAACAAAATCAACGTTAGACTTCGAAAACCAGCCACGGTTAGTGAAGGCAGAAAAAAATCGATTAAAAGAATGCTTGGCAAGGCATAAGAACGAGGAGGATTCAGTATGAGAATTAAACGAGGAGTTTTAAAAAAGTCCAA
>CAYOFT010000113.1:0-5926 GCA_964403295.1 uncultured Thermotogaceae bacterium
TATGTTTGAAGAAAAGTACATTCATTTCGACGTAAAAAGCAAATTCTATCAGCATATTATTAAACTGGTGATTGGAATAGCAATTACTTTCTTAATCAAAGAGGGGTTTAAGTTTATTCTACCCTTTAACCCCAGAATAGCAGATTTGATAAGATATGTTTGCTTGGGCTTCTGGCTTACCGGAGCTGCGCCATTGGTGTTTAAAAAATTAGGCCTGGAGAAAAAACAAAAACCTATTGATATAAAAAAACAATAGGAATAAATCCTAACGATAATTATATAAAAGAGAAAAAGGAGTATGCTTTGATTATAGGCTTTTCATAACACTTTCAAGCTCTTCTTTCACAAGTTGACAAAGCTCAGTTAATGGCAATTGTTTGATTTTCTTGTTTTCAGCTTCCTCGGAAAAAGCTGTGATCATATCCTCAAGGGGTTTTTCGTAACAACTGACGTTAAAAGCAATATTGTTGTGATTATAAAAACGCTTAACATTTATTGGCTTTCGGATGTCTTCAATCATAGATGCCACTTTTTGCTTTACATCGTTGTTTTTTCTATAGAGCAATTCATTCCAATTGGTAAAACGGAGTCTGTTTCTTTGTCCGGAAAAGAAGGACCGGCAAAAGCAATCGATAAAGAAATCAAAATTAACATTGCAACCATTAGCATTTTTTTCATTTCTATCACCCTTAAGTTTTTGATATTATCATTATAAACAAACTGATATGACATGCAAATTTTTTTTGCGTTTTGTGTGAATCTGTTTATGGGCAATGATTATAAAAGATTTTCTTTGTTAAGTATTAAACCGAAAAAAATCGTGCTATAATATGCTGATATAGCTAATATCGTTTATCATATTACAAATTGTAAAAGTTTTTATATGTATTCATTGCATTAGGAGGGGTTATGTACGTTAAGGATATCATTCCGGTTATTTCATATGGACAGTTTTCAAAACCTTTTACTTCCTTTTTAGAAAATTACAGTGATAATAGCGATATTAGGCTTTATCTGACCCTTTTAAAGAATAAATGGATACTCAGTACGGATGAACTCTTTGAACAAATCGATTCTACTTTAAAAAAAACACACAATGTAGGAATTAAATACCTTTTATTAAGTGATAAGTTAGATGTAGCTAAAAATTTGACGAAAAGGGAATTGAATAAAAAACTCTATCGAAAATTGATCAGGGAATTCAAGAAAATCCCCCAAGACTTTCGTTCAATCATTGGGAAAGGACTGAAAAGTAACAACGCCTATACGAAAGAATACAGCTCCAAAGAATTTAGAATGTGGAGTGATATCTACAAAAAGGACGAATTGGATACAGCGGTTAATCTCCATGCGGAAGCTGTTAAAATGTTGAATCTCTTGCAAATTGAACAAAAAAGAAAAAGTCTTCCAAAGGAAGAAATTTCCAATAAAATTGAAAGGTTGTGTAATATTTTCGTTGAAGCTTCAGAAAACGCAAAAATTTACCCTCATCCAACCTTTATTTTATCGGGATTAAACAATGCAGCGTGGTATATCATGAAAACTAATTTGGAAAAAGCGCATGACATTTCGTTGAAACTAGCTTATTATTGTGCTTTTTACCTTGAAGATGCACATCAGATGCTGAATTATTTAGATACAATCATCAACGTTTTGAAAACGACTCAAGACCCTTTATATTTCGTTTTAGGCAAAATATTTCTTTATTTCTTTAAAAAATTGACGGAAACAAAAAACGAAAAGCAAAATGCCTTTTATAAGCAAAAACAGTATATTTTAAAATACGTTTATCATGATTATGAGCAATCCCGGGTGAACAAATCCATTAAAAACTCCAAAGGACTCAAAACATTTCTAAATGACAAGATTAAAAAACCAAATGATTTTGCTAAGAAAAGCCATCTCGCCGCTTCTGTTTTATACCCCATCCTGAATGGACAAACAGAAAAAATCAACCGAGCAACCATCGAAAAAATCATCAACACCCTTGATTTAAACATTTCCTATGAGAATCCAAAAGTGTTAAACGAAATATTAATTTTTCAAAAGCAGGAAATGGGGTTTCAGCTTAATTGGAGTCATTTTATAAACTGTGCAACATATGAAAGAGAGAAAATAATCATTAAAAACTATTTGGCAGCTGTTTTTCTCAAAAAGTTTGATATTGGTCCTTTTATAAACTTTGATCCTGACCGGTTATATGATTATATTTTCGAAAATAAATATAGAATCCTGTTTTTTAATACGGTTTATGAAAATATGAATCCGTTTTACAAAGCAAGAAGGGATATAGCTGATAAATTTATCGATGAAATTGAAGCAAATAAATCGGTTTCCCGATTCATCCATTTCTTATCATGTATTAAAGGGACAAAAAATCATGAATTGGTGGCACAACTCTTTCGACAATATACCAGATATCGCATGGTTGATTGGAAATTCAGCGTGGAAGATGTTTTAAAAACCAGACAAAAAGATCCGGATCATTCAATCATTCTTGAATTTAGTGACAAATTAAAGCTTTCAGAACTGTTTTTATATCTTGCCTATTGGTCATTAGGACCTGAGAGAAAAGAAGTGTTGTTTCTTTTGAACAAGATTTAATGTCTTACAAGGGAATATCTACTCAAAATGTTTATAATAAAAAATAGCCAGTTGTGTACGATCTCTGAGATATAATTTTTCCAGGATTGTACTGATGTAATTCCTTACAGTTCCCTCACTCAGATAGAGTTTAGCTGCAATTTCTTTATTCGAAAGGCCTTCAGCAACCAACTCCATGACTTGGAATTCTCTCTCAGTTAAATCATATTTTTCTTTGTCCTGTTTTTCTTTTGTGAGCATTTTCGGTATGCGGGAAACAATTTCATCCCCGAAGATGTTCTGTCCTGTGTTAACAGCTTTCAAGGCGGGCGCAATGCTCTCAAAGTCCTGTTTGAGTATATATCCCTTTGCACCCATTGCCAAGGCTTTGACAATGTATTCATCATCTTTGAAGGTGGTGAGAAATATAATTTTGGCAGTGGGGTCTTTCTCCAGAATCTTTTTACCAGCTTCAACTCCCGTTATGCCTCCCATTCGGATATCTGTCAGAATGATATCCGGGTGATGCTGTTCATGCAGTTTTAGGGCTTCTTCTCCTGAATAGCCTATAGCCAAGACTTCAATTCCTTCTGCTTCTACGATCCTTTTTAGGGCTGAACAGACTAATTTATCATCGTCTATGATGATGATTTTCATTGTTTCACTTCCTTGGGTATGGAGACAAATAATTTGAAACCCGATCTTGCGTCGATATTCAAAAACCCCTTCAGACTTTCAACCCGGGTCTTGATATTGTTTAATCCCATGCCGGTTTCCAAATCATCATTCGTTTTAGTACCGTTATCTGAAACAATCACCTGATACAGTCCCGGATGTTCTCGAACGGTTAAAGAAACATGATCGGCATTGGAATGTTTCATAATGTTGGCCAATGCTTCTCTCACAATGGCGATGATGGCATAAGTGATTTTTGAATTGCTTACATCTCCCATATCATAGTCGAATGCGATGGGGCAAAAGGCGAAATCGTTGACCATTTTTTGAAGTTGAACATGCAAATCAATGGAATCATCATATAGGTTGTGAACACTTTTTCGGATACTGTTCATTCCCGCTGATAATGTCTCGTTCAGGTCTGACAGATTGTTTTTGATGGTTTTATCACTGGTGGTTGTTTTGAGAGCCCCCACTTGAAGAATGGCACTGGACATCACATGGCCAACACTGTCATGAATTTCTCTGGCAATACGATTTCTTTCGTTAAGGGTTGCCATATTCACCTCATAGTCCTGCTTTTCCATCAGTTCTGTGTTTTTTTCTTCCAAAGTTCTGGAAAATTCAACCATATCATCCCGAAGATTGATGTATTCCACTCTTAATTTTTCAAGGTGATTGGTGTGATATTTGATGATATAGGCGATGAAAGTGAGAGCGAATAGAATGATTAAGGCATTTCCGGGTATATTTCGATAGTTGGCGATCAAGGGGAGGAAAATAATGCTGATAACTGAGGCGTATTTTTCTCTGAAGCAGTCGTATCCCATGAGGGGGATAAAATAAATCAAATCGGGAATGAACATGGCAGCAACTGTATAGGTAATCATGCCGGATATGATAAAGGTTCTTTTCTCAAAATAGCTGTTTAATGCGCTGATGATAATGACAATCAAAACCGGAATGATCATATAGGAGGCATTGGAATGGATGAAATAGATGACAAGGCAGACGGAAAGGATGCCGGCTTTGTCGATGAGTTTGGTCATACTATTTCACCTCCAGAATTTGTTGTCTGAAATAGTTTATCACACCCCCTATTATTTCATGACAAATGTCATATGGATTCACGACGCTTGTCACTTACATTTTTTCTCTAATTTTTCTATACTTGTATCAAAAGAAGAGGAGAGTGATACGATGATTTCTGTGAAAAATTTGGTGAAACGATATGGTGACCTGGTGGCTCTGGATCATTTGAATTTGGACATAAGAGAAGGCGAGATTTTTGGATTGTTGGGGCCTAACGGTTCCGGGAAGACGACGGCCATTAATTGTATTTTGGCTTTGTTGAAATATTCTAAAGGGTCCATTCAGGTGATGGGAAAGCCAATGACACCTGAGTCATATGATATCAAGCGCAATATTGGGATTGTGACTCAGGATGTGGCTGTTTTTGAAGAATTGACGGTTTATGAGAACATTGACTATTTTTGCGGACTTTATATCACAGACAAATCAGAAAGGTCTTCATTGGTGGAAGAAGCGATTGTGTTTACTGGTTTGGAGGATTACAAAAAGTTTTATCCCAAAAAGCTCAGTGGCGGTTTGAAAAGAAGACTGAATATTGCCTGCGGTATTGCACATAAGCCCAAGTTGATTATCTTGGATGAGCCGACGGTGGCGGTTGATCCTCAGAGTCGAAACAAGATTTTGGAGGGGATCCAGGAATTAAATGCAAAAGGCTCCACTATTTTATACACTTCCCATTACATGGAAGAGGTGGAAATGATCTGTACGCGTATTGCCATCATGGACAAGGGGAAGATCATCGCTTCGGGAACAAAGAATGAATTAAAATCCATGATCAGTCTGGGTGAAAAGATTACAGTGGAGGCCTTTGGTCTTGACGGTGAAGCCAAGGATTACTTAAAGGCTTTGAAAGGTGTTTTGACTGTAGACTATTCTGACAATACACTGGTTGTCAGATCACAACGCGGAAGAAACAACCTGGTTCATGTCCTGGATTATCTTAAATCCAATAACGTTACATTCAACAAGATCTATTCCGAGATGCCCACCCTGAACGATGTATTCCTTGAGATTACCGGCAAGGAACTCAGGGACTGAGGTGAGACGATATGTTTAAACATGCCTTTGTTTACAACTTGAAAACCATTTTACGTGAACGGGAAACGGTCTTTTGGTCTTTGATCTTTTCTCTGTTGTTAGCCACACTCTTTTATTTCGCCTTTGGCAATATCGCCGAAACGGTGAAATTCGATACCATTAACATTGCATTGGTGGAAAGTCCACTTTTAAGTGAAGGAACGCAATTTCACAGTGTGCTTTCATCCATATCCGATGTAGATGGTAATACGTCGCAGGATGATTTATTCCGTGTAATGACGGGGAATTCTGAAGAAGCTGAAGCGTGGCTGAAAAATGGGAGAATTTCAGGATATATTTATTATGATGACGGAATACGTTTGGTAGTATCCGGATCGGGTTTTAACCAGACGATCATCAAAACTTTTCTGGATGAGTACAATCAAACAACTCAAACGGTGAAGGGAATTATTCGAGATAATCCAACAGCACTATTTAAAACAATCACGGATGTGATGAATCGAAAGGATTATTTAACCCAAACAGATATTTCCCCAAC
>CAYOFT010000114.1:0-5902 GCA_964403295.1 uncultured Thermotogaceae bacterium
TGACCTCATCATTTCTGATGATCTGTGAAGGAACACCTGTGGTGCTGATCCTGTCTATTGTCAAGGTATAGGGGCCGGCAAGATTTGAGAAACAACCATAATTGAGGGTTATTTCAAGTTTCTTGCCATTATTAATCACATTCTCAAAAATATGGATATGGACTACCCCACCCTTTTTGAAGAAAATGAAATGAGGAGGTAAGATATGCTGGACGATACTTATTTTATGCGGCAGGCGCTGGCAGAAGCGCAAAAAGCTTTCGACAAGGACGAGGTACCGGTTGGTGCGGTTGTGGTTGCCAACAATCGGATTATCGCCCGAGCAATTATCTGTGCTGGGTAAAAACCGAACAACCTCGAAAGGAAAAGGCCGAGGAAAGGGCTTGTTTTTGTTACAACAATATTTGAGTCTTTTCGATGGGCAAATTTTCTTTTATAGTAAAAAAGATGAATATTTTGAATCAAGATTGGTTGTTGATAGATACTATAGAGATAACCAATAATTAATTTATCTATAAACTTGGAGGTGAAAATAATGAAAAAAAGGATACTTATATGTGAGGATGTAATATCGTTAAACGATCAAATGACTGAGATCGCGTCAGATTATGGGGAAGTTAATCAAACGTATAATGAAGAAGATACTCTAGAGCTCTTAACCAATTATTATTATGACATTGGTATAATTGATTTTAATTTAGAAGGTAAAAAAATAACTCCAATTTGGAGAGATACGGGAGGTATGCATGTAGTTCAATATATTAAGGAATTAGATTATGGAACAGGTTGTATTGTTGTAACGGGAAATAAAGACACAAGGCTCGCATTTGATTTGGGTAGAGAATATGGCAGTGCAGTATTCGATTACTTGGAAAAGGGAATAACCGGATTTAGCGATAAGCTAGAAAATTCGCTTAGCAAATATGAAAAGGAATCAAGAATAAATTTCCCAGACAACGAGCTCATTTTTTTGTCTAGGATAAAAAATGGTATAGATCGAGAACATTGGGTTACAACCGTAATAAGAGCGCTTTCAATGAAGGGAGGTGCAGGTACGCTAATTGAAATATCAAAGCATATTCTTAGAACTGCATATCCTATGGTTTTTGCAAATGTAAATCCTGGTCTGAATCATAATGCAGAAATGGGCAAACTACATGCTGTAGCTTGGTCCTTGAAGTATGGTCATCCAATCGATATAACTGTTTCAAATGTAAAGGATGCTTCTGTTGAGACAGATAACTTAATCTCAAATAAAAGAATTGAAAATGTTGTTATATCAATATGCAAAAATAATATGGATCGCGAGAAATTTGAAAATCATAAAATTCCCGTTTATAATTTAATTCATACTTAATGTATTAAATAGTATTTATATTATCATATAATTACGTGATATTTTATTCAATACTTTTAACTAGGACAAACCCAATTTTTATAATTAAAATCTCATCAATGATCGGAAATGTTGCCCAATGACAAATAAAAAAGAAAAAAGCCTTATAATTGAATGGTCAAGATTTGCCTCAATATTATTGAAGCCATTGATATTTTTGCCAATTTTGATAGCCTTAATTGCAATATATTATTCAACTTTTTCGATTGATGACGATATGGTTTCTTTTATCGTAAATGTGTTCAGTATTCTTCTGGCTGGTATCGCGAGTGCATATTACTATGATATATTAAAATCAATGATAGGGGCTACAATTTTACAGAAAAAAGGGGGATCTGCCATTCGCAGTCTGTCTCTGACAAAAAATATCATTAATAATATCTCTGCTAGAATTAGTAATGGTGCTAGCATGGAAGAAGTAAAAAATCTTTTAAACATACTTGAGAAAAAAACTGTTAACTCTATTCAAGAATGGAATGATATTATTCCAGGACTTGAAGGTATTGAGGCCATTTATTTGATCTTGGAAGAAAAAGAGCGTGAGGCAATAAACTTAACCTTTGAAATAGAAAACCAAAAACAACGAATTGAAGAGGAAGGGGCACTGGATCATGGCAAAAAGGATTTTCTTAAAAAAGAACTTGAAAAAAAAGAAGCGACGATAACAAAATTGAAGGAACAAATCTCAGAATTGAATTTATTAAAATCTACAACCTTATTTCCTGGCTATGAAGTTTCGGCAAAGCTTAAAGATATATTATTTAAAAATTGTAAAGTCTGCGATAGATTATATCTTTTAACATTGGATGACAAGGGGCAAGGTCTATGTCCAGACTGTAGAAGTTTAGAAGGAGAGTTAAATCAAGAAAATAAGGAATAAACGAGAAAAACTTTTGCCACTTTTTTTTGAGATCATTTCATAATTGTCAAGAACAGTTTCATTGGGAGTATATGGGAGTCCTTTCTGCTGTAATTAAAGTGCATATCACTGTTAGAAGTGGCCCCGGAAATTTGAACACGCCTTTAGGTGGAAAATCTGCTACTAATAGCGCTCAATGAAGTGCGGATAGAGGAGCAGAAGATGGCAAAAGGAACGAGGCGGAAACATTCGGCAGCATTCAAGGCGAAAGTTGCATTGGCCGCAATAGAAGGAGAAAAGACACTGGCCGAACTGGCTCAACAGTTTGAGATACACCCCAACCAGATAACGAATTGGAAGCGTCAGCTCAGCGAGCGTGCTGCCGATGTTTTCGGCAAGACCAGCACTAAGGAACCTCCAGTCGATGTAACCTAGATTCCCGAAGATCATAACGATAAATCTTTATCATGCCATCGTAACCAGCAAATAATTGTGGATTAATTGTATTTTCTCCTTGCCTTAAACATCGTTATGTGAGATCGTTGACATAACGATGTTTAAGGAGGGCTTATGGCCATTGTGCGTCAGCATGACAAACGATCCGGCATTACCTATGCCTACGAATCAATTTCTCATTGGGATAAGGAAAAAAAACAATCCCGGGCAAAACGCACCCTGATTGGTCGAGTGGACGACAGCACCGGAGAGATTACGCCGACCAAAGGAACAAATAAGCCGAAAGGGTTTCCCAGCCCGAAGACTGCCAAGAGAGGCCCTGTTCCAAGCACGGAAACCTCCCGGAAATTCTACGGTGCCACCTACCTCCTCGATGTTCTTGGTAAAAGGCTTGGACTGGTTTCGGATTTGAAGCAGTGTTTTCCTCACAGCTATAAGCAGATCATCTCGCTTGCCTACTATCTTATCCTCGAATCATACAGCCCCCTGAGTCGCTTTTCGAAATGGTCTTCGCTGCATCAACATCCGTACGGACAAGATATTCCATCCCAGAGAAGCAGTGAACTCTTTGCCTCCATTACAGAAGAGGATCGCTATCGATTCTTCCAACTCCAGGCTGCCAGGCGCTGTGAGAAGGAATACTGGGCCTACGACATCACCTCTGTATCAAGTTACTCGGAATGCCTGAAACAGATAAGGTACGGAATGAACAAGGAACATGATCCTCTGGCGCAACTCAATCTGGCCCTTGTATTTGGCCAGGAATCAAGCCTGCCATTTTATTACCGCAAGTTGCCGGGAAACGTAACCGATGTCAAAACCGTCAGAAACATGTTGGCAGACATGGACTTCTTGAACCTGCAAAAGGTTCATCTGGTCATGGATCGGGGATTCTACAGCGCCGAAAACATCAATGAATTGTACAAAGAGCACCATAAATTTCTCATTGGAGCCAAGCTTTCTTTGAAGCTTGTAAAAGAGCAGTTGGATAGCGTTCGTCATTCTTTGCGTGAATGGACAAATTACTGTGAGAACCATGAAGTATTTGCTATGTGCGTTCCCATAAAATGGGACTACATCCAGGAGCGCCCCTATAAAGGGGATACCATCCGGGAAAAGCGAAGGATGTACCTGCATCTATATTTCAACAGCGAGCGGGCTGCCGAAGATGAGCAAAGACAAACGCGGCGCTTACTGGCACTCCAGAAGGAACTGCAGTCTGGCGAAAGGAAACCCGAGAACTCAAAGCTTTATGATAAGTACTTTGAAATCCATGAGACACCGGCAAAAGGTATCAAGGTGATAGCCAGACAAGAGGCAATAGATAAGGCCAGAAGAAATTATGGATACTTTGCGCTTGTCAGCAATGAAATCAAAGATCCCATCAAGGCGCTTGATATCTACCGCAACAAGGATCTGGTGGAAAAGGCGTTTGGCAATCTTAAGGAGCGCCTGAGCATGCGAAGGTTGCTGGTTTCGTCGGAGCAATCGCTGGATGGAAAATTGTTCGTGCAATTCGTGGCGCTGATATATCTATCCTGTATAAAAAAAGCGATGCAGAAAAACAACCTGTTTGGCAAGTACACTCTTCAAGGCTTGCTGGATCAATTCGATGTGATCGAATGCTTTGGCAGACCCGGAAAAGACTTGCGTTTCGGAGAAATCACCAAGAAACAACAGGATCTCTACGAAATCCTCGGTGTTCATTCCCCTTCATCGTTATGAGATGGCGGGAATCCAGGATATATGGCAATACCCTAAGTTTGCACGATATCTTAAAAGAATTGCGTAAAGCTGCTAACCACCGCTTTCACGACGCCCTAAAAAAGGGCACGCGTGAAGCTTTTCTTTATACGATTTGGAATAATGAAGAGATAAGAGCAATAGACGAAATTATGCCGCATTGAGAGGATGGATTTGTTTGAGTTCCTTCTGAAAACAGTGTTCTGACTCCCAAAGGTCCCATGATTGCTGTGTGTTGAGCCAAAACTCAGGAGAATTTCCGAACAGACGAGACAAGCGCAGCGCCATAATGGGTGTTATGGATCGCCTTTCTCTTAAAAGCTCATTGATCGTTTGGCGGGATACCCCCAAGGCCTCTGCCAATGATGCGGTAGTCAAATCATAATCCGGCATGAAATCTTCCCTTATCATTTCACCAGGATGTGTCGGGCGGATTTCTCTATTTATCGTGTTCGGTATCGTCATTATGCCGCTCCTTAATGATAATCGGTTATTTCAACGTCAAACGCATCGCCGTCGATGAACCGGAAACAAATGCGCCATTGGTCGTTGATAGATATTGAATATTGTCCTTTTCTGTTTCCTTTGAGAGCATGTAATCGATTGCTTGGTGGTACTTTAAGGTCATGTAATTGTATTGCCCCGTTTATGTATTCCAAACGACGGACGGCTCTCCGGATCAAATCCGGGGGAAGACGTTCTGATTTGCCCTTAACAAAAACCTGTTGGGTTTCTTTATCGGCAAATGTTTTTATCATAATCTAAATGTAAGCTGTCACGTGACAGTTGTCAAGCTCAAAATTTCAACTGAAATCGATGGATCACTGTTCTTCTCTTGAATTTGAGCAGCAGATAAGCTAACACAGACGCGGGTGATTTTTTAGGGTTCACATTTCCATTACAACCGCTGCATTTATACCCTCCACGGCGATGCTATTTACAAAAGGAGCAACCATATGGATATTATCGAAGCGATTCATCAAAGAAAAAGTATCAGAGGATTCAAACCCGACCCTGTTGAAAAAGATATTTTAGTCAAAATCCTGGAGTCGGCCTGCAGGGCTCCCTCGACAATGAATACTCAGCCCTGGGAATTTACGGTCATAACGGGCGCGGTTCTTGATAAACTGCGGTCGGCCATTATTGATAAATTACACAGGGGTGAACCGATGCTGCCGGACCATCAGGTTGTCAGTTGGTCCAATGACAGCATCTACAGAACACGCCAGATAGCACTGGCCAAGGAACTGTTTAAACTCATGGATATCCCCCGGGAGGATCTACAGAAAAGATTAGAATGGCTCGAGAGAGGCTTTCGTTTCTTTGATGCTCCGGTTGGCATCCTTCTTCTGACCGACACATCCCTCAGCGATTCCGCACCGCTGCTCGATATCGGGGCGGCGATGCAGACTCTTTGCCTGGCCGCACTCAACTTCGGCATTGGTACC
>CAYOFT010000115.1:0-5880 GCA_964403295.1 uncultured Thermotogaceae bacterium
TTTTCTTATTGTTCCAGCCCGTTCATAAACATCTGAAAAAACAAATTTATGCAACCACAGGAAAAAATCATAATCTAATTCATCATTAAAAACACGCTGCTGGAGTTCAGCAAGATTAACTGCAGTTATCTCATCTTCAGCTTGAGCTAATCTTTCAAAATCTGTAATATTCAATTTGTTTTTTAAAACGATGGTTCCCTTATAACAATACAGATTATCTTTTTCTGTGTAATCCTTCATTATGAATTTTTATATTTATTTTTAATATCATTTATGATATTCCGATAGTTTTTTCTTCCCTCAAGCACAGCCTCACAATTACTAATTGTTTTTTTAGAAAGAATCCTTCCCTCATAATTCATCGTTGCAACAATATATTTAATAGCCCTCATATTTTTAGAAACATCATTCATTTTATCACCTCTGTTCTTCTTTAATTATATCACGTCACAGTCTCAATGATAAACTTAGCAATAGGAGAAATAAGAAACAATAAGAAACAACAGGGACGATTTCAGGTGGACCCATAAAGGTGGACAAAATCCCCTTTTTTTGGGGTTATAAAGTTGCTCACTTATCTTACAGATTTCCCCCTCAAAAAAATAATAATCAAACACTCTCAAAAAAACCAATGAAACGTTGAACTATTTCTTTGATTCATAGATAAAATACCCACTACTTCCAGTCACCTACGAAATCTGAAGCAGATAGCCCTTTATCTAACAAATAATGGATGCATACTTGTTTTTGTTCACGATCGAAATCCCGGATGTCCTTGGAAGAATTGGCAGCAAACTTCTTTTTGATCATCCGAATTGCCATCTCATCCCTAATTACAAAAATCTATGAAAAGATGATATCACATATCAGCAAACAGAACAGTCTCCGTTTCTTTTTGCGGATAATGTATAATGTTCATATCAAATGGTCAATGGTTGACTATCGGGAGAAAATATGAAAACAAAAGAATATGCCTTATGTGTCCTTGTAAAACTGTACAGAAAAAAACTGAATCTTTCACAGAGTGAGCTGGCGAAAGATATTTGTGTTCCTTCCTATTTGAGTAAGATAGAAAACGGGGAAGTTGAACCGAATAGTCAGATCATTCGATTACTCCTGGAGAAGATGGGGGTGCAGTTTTATGATGAAAGTCAGTTTTCCGAAGAGGAAACAGAAATATTCTCCAACTATTTTAAATATATCTTTTATTTCAGACATTTGGAAATAGATGAGGTTTTTGAACGTATTAAAGCTAAGAAAAAAAAGTTTCTCAACTCTGTCAGGTTTCTTGATTATCTGCTGATTGAATGGCATTATTGTATATTCACACGGAAGCGATTTAAAAGGCAGTTGGAAATTCAGGAATTGCTTGAAACGGTAGTTCTCTTGATGTCCGATTACGAAAAGGCAATATTTTATTTTCTGAAAGCCATTTCTGAAAACACTTCAGATAGAAGTGTTTTTTTAAAACAGACCATTGAAACCTGCAACAACGGGTACTATTCATTTCAGTATGCGACTACATTGATTGCGGACAGAAATTTTCTTCAAAGCATTCAGCATATCGATAATGCAGAAAGACTATTTATTGATGAAGGGAATTTCAGAGGTTTGATCTATTCAAAGTATTACAGGGGAATCGTTTATTATCTTCTGAAAGACTATGAAAACAGCGAACATCATTTCAATGGTATCATCAATCTGCTTGAGTGTTCAAATACCGAAGATGATTTTATCATGGGTTTCAGATATTTTGCTCTTCGTTATATCGCCTATATTGCTCAGACGTTGAACCAGAGTGATAACATGATCAGAATTTGTAAATTGATTATCCGTGAGCAAGAGGAAAAATATAACAAGGTTTACACAACATCCCCTTATCTCATTCTGAGTGATTATTATTTTCATTCAGCCAATTTTTCTGAAGCGGAATACTATCTCAACGAGGCAAAACTTCGACATGACAGTATTCTGACGACATCAAGAGATTATGAAATCGAGATGTATCAACTTTATATGTATCGACTCCATGATGAAAATTATCTCAAATCCAGGGATTACGAAAAGATCCTGATGAATTTAAAAAAACTGGTTTTCTGCAGGGAATGTGTCCATTTCAAAGAGTTGGTTTATGAACTTCTCAAAGAATTCTATGTTGCAAACAAACGCTACAAAGACGCCTATTTGATTGCCGAAAAACTAGCTTAACAGATGAAATCACACTGATATTATAAAATTTATGACAATTCTCGCTTTAAATTGAGAAAATTGATGAATATATTCTCAATTCCCACTATTTGCCATCTTTCTATCAATTTTGATATACTTGGTATACAGCTGCTGTATTGGAATTTTATTCACAATTAAATAATCAAAAAAATTCATATGGGAGGAATTTGATATGAGAAAAATATTTTTCTTAGCGTTCTTTGTTATGCTTGTTTCTTCAGTTGTTTTATTTTCCGGTAATGACATAACATCTGAATTTGAAGGAGAAATCCTCTTCACTTCCGAGAGGGATGGAAACTGGGAAATATACATCATGAATGCCGGTGGTGATGAGGTAAAACGATTAACGAACAGTCCGTCAATGGATTATAGTCCCTGCTGGTCTGCTGATGGTCGACAAGTGGTTTTTAATTCAAACAGAAATGGAAATATGGATATCTTCATTTTGGACAGGGATGGGGAAAATATAAGATGTCTCACTTCGGATTCTCAGGCGAATGAAACCTTCCCGGATTGGTCACCCGTTTCGAATGATATTGTTTTTTCTTCCAACAGAAACGGTGTCTCAGCCCTTTATCTTGTCAAAAGTGATGGCAGTGATTTAAGATTACTGTGTGAATTAGACGGACACAGCTATTGTCCCAGGTGGTCACCGGATGGTAAACGGATAGCCTTTGCCAGTCGATTTGGCAATAATCCTGAAATTTGTGTCATAAATGCGGATGGAACAGAATTGATGAGATTAACTGAGAAGACTGATCAGGATGTTTGCCCTTCCTGGTCACCGGACGGTAGACAGATTGTTTACTCAAGTTCAAATGGTATCAGTGGTGAGGATATCTCTTTGATGAATTCAGACGGAACAAACGACAGAATCATCATTCGGAATTATGAATCCAACGATTTCGTTCCCACCTTTTCACCGGATGGGAACTATATCGCCTTTCAGATGAGTTATGGAAGGGATGATGAGATTGCCGTTTACAACGTTCAAACTGAAGAGATCGTCAGACTCACCTATTCAAGAGGCTGGGATTCTGAACCGAGATGGAGGAAATAAAAAATGAAGAATATTGTTGAAAGTGTCAAATCAGATGATGTTAAAAGGGTGAAAGATATTCTTAAAGAGGATCCGACAAAGATAAATTCAAGAGATGAAACCGGTCAATCACTGCTTGGACAGGCTTGCAGAAACATGAATACAGAGATGATGAAACTTCTGATAGAAAATGGAGTGGATGTGAATGCGGCTGATAAAAATGAAATAGCTCCCGTTCATATACTCGCCTCAAGGGGATTTGCCGAAGGAATGGCAATTTTGCTAGAAAAGGCCGTTGATGTTAACGCCGTTGCCAATACCGGCTTTACAGCCCTGCATTATGTCAACGCTCCGGGGAGAGTTGAAGAGCGGATATCTATCATCCGTCAGCTGTTGGAAAAAGGTGCCAAAGGTTATATTGCCAATAAGAACGGAGATGCCCCTCTTAATTTTGCCGTTGAATTTTTTACGGATATTCAGATTGTAAAGGCATTATACAAGTATGCTGATGCCTACATGATTTCCGATAGACGTCCCCTTTTGCTACTGAAGAAAGCTGCCGAATATGGTTTGAAGGACTTGTTTATGGATGTGTTTCAAAGGAGTGGCGAAGATGTTTTACAGGATGAGAAGTCAAAAGACGAACTCGTAGAATCCATTGTGAAAGGTGGCGAAACGGATTTTCTGGATATCCTTCAGCAACATAATGTTCAGATGAGAGAGAAGAAAAACGTATACGGATGGACACTCGCGCATCATGCCGCCCGTTCTGGGAATCCACAGATGCTCAGACATCTTTACAAGCAGGGCTTTGACATCAGCCTGCGGAACTACAACGGAGATTCACCGTTTAATATTGCGCAGAAGCAGAACGACACGGATATGATGAATCAAATCATTGACCTCGGTGGTGAAGAAAGTGACTCTGTCTTTCCAGAGTTGAAGGGAAAATATCTTGGACAGAAAATACCGGGAATGATCCCTGAAATTTTTGCCCCGGGAATTGTTTCAACTGAAGATTATGAAGGCTGTTCGGGATGGGGAAAAGATATGGAGTATTTTATCTTTCAGAGATGGGATAAGGAAACACCAAAACTCTATATCATGAATTGTGTTGATGGAATCTGGCAGAAACCCTCACCAATTCCATTTGGAGAAGCATATGGTATTGGTGATTTCACTGTTTCCCCCGACGGAAAAACAATTCTGTTTGCCGCCAGAAGAGATATGGACGGGAATAACTGCGAATGGACGAATATATGGAAAGCTGAGAAAACAGAATCCGGGTGGTCAAAACTGAAGATTTTAGATGCCCCTATTCACTCGAATTATCAGGAGAGTTATCCTTGTCTTGCCGCTAACGGTAATCTGTACTTTTTCAGCTGGAGGCCGGGAGGTTATGGAAAATCGGATATTTATTTGTCTGAATTTAAAGATGGGATATATCTGGAACCCGTCAACTTGGGCAACACGCTGAACAGTATAAATTACGAATGGGATGCGTATATTGCACCGGATGAAAGCTATATTATCTTTTCCTCCATGCTGCAGGGTGGCCCCTGTGACAATCTGCATATTTCTTTCAAAATGGCTGATGGAAACTGGACAAGGCCTCAGTTTATGACTGGTGTCAATTCGGAATATTCAGACAACAGACCCTATGTCAGCCCTGATGGCAAATATCTTTTCTTTTACAGTGGCAGAACGGGAAACGGTGACATTTACTGGGTGGATGCGAAGGTAATAGAAAGATTCAGAGCGTCAGGTGAAGGAGGAATAAGATGAAAAAGTTTTTTCTGATCATTATCTTTACGGGAATATTCTTTTTAAGTATTTTTAGTGCCAATGGAACTGATAATATCCTGTCGGCAAAAAACGCCAAAAATATTGTGTTGCTTGAAAAACTTGGAGGACACAGTGGCAAGCTCTGGAGAGTTGCCTTCTCAGTTAATGGGTTACTGGCAACTTCTGATACGAATGGAAAGGCAATTGTATGGAAACTTACAGACGACACCGTCACTTTTGAAAAATATCATGATTTTAAGATGTTCGGGACGGTTGAGGCCGTGGATTTTATCGACGAAGAGGTGTTGATCACGCTGAGTAACGATTATCGTATCAGTTATTGGGATCTTAAAACCGGAGAATTGATCAAAGAGGAAAGAAGGGATTACGGATACATCGGTTATGTACTGGTTTCTGAGGATAATCAGCTGCTGGCCGTTGAATCAAAGGGTCGATTTGATATTTTTAACATTGAAACGGGAGAAAAACTTTATCACTTTACGACGCCAAATGGAACCTGCTTTGAGTACCGGTTCACTTCGGACAACAAAAAAATGGTGACATCCAGTCATGAGGGGAGCGTTATACTCTGGGATCTTGAAACGGGCAAAAAGATAAGAGAATATGAGGGACATAAATGGGATGTGCACGCATTGGATATAAGCTCTGATGACAAATATATCGTGACAGCTTCAACGGATTCAAAGGTGAAAATCTGGGATCTGGAAAGCGGAAAATGTCTTCATACCATGTACCATTACGATGGTCTGTACGATGTGGCTTTTTCACCGGATGGGCGCCTAATTGCCTCCGTTGGCTGTGACCGG
>CAYOFT010000116.1:0-5843 GCA_964403295.1 uncultured Thermotogaceae bacterium
ACCTGTCCCCTCTTACTTTGGTTTAACCTTACATTTTTTGTTTGCGTGTTATAATAGAGTCAAATAAACAGGAAATTGGGGGGATTAAAGTGAGTAAGCGTTCAATTATTATTTTGGTGTTGATCAGTGTTTTTGCCTGCTCTTCTTTTTCATTGGCTTTTTATATTATGACATTGGATATAAAAGATGACTTTTTGGATAAAGCAAATGCTGTTATGGAGTTTATGGAAACAACCGGCATCAAGTCCGATCCTCTTCTGATTTGTACCGGGGGATTGGGAAATTCCACTACTTTGAATATCTTTTCTCAAACGCAATTGGACAGTCCGGTACGGACGATTCTGGATGAATTAAATACCAAATGTGTAACGCCGCCCCGAAGTGAGTTGGATGCAGAGTTGATTAAAGATTTGAAAGGGCATATTCCCATTGTCGTCAGTGATGTGGTTCAAAAGGGATTTGATTCATTTATCAAAATTCCTTTTGCTGGCATTGATATTGGCGTATTCAACGTTACTGAGATTCCCACTGATTGGTACGAGAATGTAAAAACGAAAGTGAATCTGAACGCCCTTGATTCCATAATCATTATCATGGATAATCCTGAATTGAAGATTGTTCCTCAGGAGATCAGAAGTAAAACCTTTGTCATCCCCCGTGATACAGCTGTATACAGGGTGGACATTGAATTCGGCCCGTTGTTGACAGAGGTTAACCTGAATAGGCCGGAAAACCTCTATCCTGTTTTCGAAGAAACCAAAGAACAATATGCGCAGTGGTTGAATAAAGAATATACCGTAGATCCTGAAGAAATGACGCAGTTAAAGGAGATTCCGTTTTATTCTCAAATTGGATTAATGGCTAAAAAAGATGCCGCAGCAGATTTGATGTTTTACTATAATCCGCCCCTTCCCGCAACTATGACGACTCAAGAAGCCATTACGATTTTCAAAGATTATACCCTTGGCATTGTACATTTGGAAAATTCAAATATAAGAAAAATATTATTGCGATCTGCCGCTTTGATCAATTATGATGGTTTTGAAACCAAGATTAGTGAAGCGGGGAATTATTATTCCCTTTATGGTGTGAAGTACTACATCGACTTGTCAAAAGTACCTCAAGACAGACTAATCGTTCGAACATTCACAAAACCTCAGAAAATGCTTATCTTTGGGCCCAAAGAGATTGTCAAGGAAAATTTCCCGTTTATGAAAGAATTGGATTTATCACCTCTCTACTATGTATTTTGGGCTTTAAATGCGGGTAATCCTCATCTGGAGCCTTCATGGAAGGTGACTGCACAACCTTATTTGTACACCTATACTATTCAAAAAGGTGATACCATTAATGCCATCGCAGAAAAGCTTGGCATTACGCCCGAATCAATCAAAGCATTCAACCCTGAATTAATTGATATGTATTTAACAGTTGGCCAACACATTTATGTACATATTCCATATGATTCCGAAAAGTGAAGTGATCAGTAAGTGATTTTAACCATTATCAGTTTTGCGTTAATTTTTACAGCTATAGTCGTGATTCATGAGTTGGGCCATTTCCTATTTGCCAGATTGTTTAAAGTTAGAATATTAGCTTTTGGTATCGGTTTTGGACCTGCGATATATAAAAAAAAGACTGCTTCAGGCATGGATTTTAAAATTAATCTCTTTCCATTGGGCGGTTATGTCAGAATGGATGGGGAAGATCCCACTGAGATAGATGAATCGGTTAGCGAGGAAAAGCGAAAAGGCTTTTATTACTCAAAAACCGCTTGGCAAAGGTTTCTGATTGCATTAGCCGGTCCTGCTTTTTCAATTTTGGCCGGTTATTTGTTGTTGTCTGTTGTGGCTCTGTTCTGGGGAATCCCTCAGGTTGGGATTGCGAAGGTAGAGCCTTTTTCACCGGCAATGGAAGCCGGTCTTAGAGATGATGATATTATTTCAAAATTAAATGGCAGAATATTGTTTGATACCGATGAGCTCTCCACAACTATTAAAAATTCCGAAAGTGTCAATCTAACGGTTACCCGTGGTGATAATCAGGAGAAAATTACCGTTTATCCTGAAATCTTCCCTCATCAATATGAAATGATTATTAAAGGAGAATCCCTCCCGGATGATTTGGCATTAAAACAAATTAAAAGTGTTAACGGGGTGTCATTGGAAGAAATTGATCTCTCAGAGTACAGTGGTGAAGAGATCGTGATGATGACGCAATCCGGAGCTGAAATCAGAGGAGTGCTTTCAGGTTATCAATTAATAAAGGAAAGAAAAGTCATAGGAATCGAGTATAAAACCCTTTCCAAAACTTTGAAAAGTACAGAAGCACCTTTTAAAAACGGTGATGAAATCCTAGCGATAAATGATAAAGAGATCCGTAAAGGAAACGATCTGTTTACAATACTTAGATTCATGGATTTCCCCGTTGATTCAAAGATTCCTTATCATTATTTAAGTATAAGGGATTCGACCATCCTTGAAGTGGGAACCATGAAAAACCTCAACACGGTTACTGTCCAGGTTATGAGAAATGGGGAAAAGACTACCTTGGAAATGCCGACAGAGGTGTTTATTCAGTCCCTGGGCAATAGTTTTTTTGAAGCGCCTGTTAATAATAAACAGACAATGAATCCGTTTTTGGCCATTTCATGGGGTTTTCAATGGTCTAATAATTTGTTAAGGCGAATGGGAATGATCATTGGCAATATCTTTACCGGAGAGCAGAATATCTCCGAGTTTTCAGGGCCGGTTGGGATTGTTAATATCATTGGACAGGCTACAAGGGCCGGCTTTGAGTCCCTTGTTTTGATTTTTGCCTTAATCACACTAAATTTGGGTATCATCAACCTCATCCCCTTACCTGCTTTGGATGGGGGAAGGATTGTTTTCAATTTGATTGAGATGGTATCAAGAAAGAAGATCAACCCTGTTATTGAAGGATATATTCATGCTGCAGGCTTTTTCTTTATTATGGCTCTGGCTGTTTATATCACCTATTTTGATATATTAAGGTTTATGAAATAAAGGACTTTCCAATTTTGGAGGACGGGGACTGTGAATAAATCAAAGCTTTTAATCGGATCAATTTTTATCATCTTGTGTTTTTTTGCATTGGTGCTTTATGCAGAAGAGGAGACCCTTTATATAGAATCGGAGCAGTTCAAGATGTTCGATGACCGTATCGAGTTTTATAAAGCTTCCGAGATAACAAAAGGAGATTTTTTTCTCAAAGGGGACACCTTTACCATTTACAGGGAAGATGGTCAGGAAAGGCAAATTATTGCTGAAGATGGTATTTATTTGGAATTTGATACCGGCAAGGCTACTTCTTTGACTCTCGATTATGATCTGGTGGATGAAAAAGGAACCATGACAGGAAATGTTGAGGCAATTATCACCAGTTCAGGGAGTACGGAAACGATTATTATCAACTGTGATATTTTGGACATTGATAATGAGACCGGCCTGTTTGCAGGGCAGATGAGTAATGAAAAAGATCGGGTGGATTTACTTAAAGGAAATATGATAGCGAGAAGTGCGTCATTTGAGTATTTTGACCAGGAAGATATCTTGATACTCTACGATGATGTATACGTTGACGACGTGGATAACAACAGGGAGATTACCGGAGATTTGATACGAATCACGATGGCGGATGATTCCATCGAAGGAAAAGGTGTTTCCATAAAAAATAAAGATACAGCAGATGAACAAGCCCTTGAAATTGAATCGGATGATTTCAAGATGTTTGATGATCGAACAGAGTTTTACCAACCATCTACCATTCGACGGGGTGATTTTGTTTTAACTTCCCCCAATTTTACCGTATACAAAGAAGAGGGTAAAGAAAAACGAGTGCTTACAAAAGAGCGTTCTTATATGGAATTTGAAACGGGCAAGGCGACCAGTAACGAATTGGATTATGATTTGGAAGAGGAAACGGGTACTCTTAAGGGGGATGTAGACGCTGTTATTATCCCCGGTGAAGATGCCACCCAGGTTAATATTCAGTGTGATGTTCTTGAAATAGATGGAAAAAACAAAGTCTACAATGGCGAGGCGCTGGAAAATGAAAAAATCAACCTTACAAGGGGATCACTTTATGCGGAATCCAAGTCTTTCTCCTATGCATCTGAGCAGCAAAAAGTCTTGTTAACAGAAGATGCCTATATTGATGATTTGAACAACGATCAGAGAATTTGGGGGCAGGAAATTGAATTGGGCTTGGATGATGACAGTCTTTCCGGGAAGCAAATCCGCTTAACGAAAGTGACTGAAAAAGATGGAGAAAAGGAAACCTTCCAAATGAAAAGTGAAGATTTTCGAAGTTATGAAGACAAGGACGAATTCAGAGGACCTTCTGAAATCATCACAAAGGATATTGCCCTAGTTTCAGAAAGATTCGATGTCTTGAAGGTGGATGGCCAGCAGGAAACTATTCTTGCAACAGATGGGGTGTTTATTGAATTTGATAAAGGTCAGGCTACATCAACTGAATTGAATTTTGACTTGGATACCAATCAAGGGACATTAACAAAAAATGTGGTCGCCAATATTGAACAAAATGACGCGGGTGATTTGATTAATATTCAATGCGATGAGATGTTTATCGATCAGAATACCGGTTCCTATGCAGGCAATGTGAATGAATCCGAGAAAGTTCTGATTACTCAGGGGAATTTGAAGGCTGAGAGTAAATTCTTTGAGTATGATGAAGAAAATCAGATGCTGATTTTAATCGATGAAGTATATGTTTTCGATCCGGATAATCGGAGAACCATTCTCGGTGACAGGTTGGAAATGAATCTGGAAACCGACGAAACGGAAGGCCGAAATGTAAAAATGACGATTATAACGACTGAATAAATCAATCAATAAGGAGGAGTATCAATGTACAAAATAGTCCTTTTAAGACACGGAGAAAGTGTATGGAACAAAGAGAATTTTTTCACAGGTTGGACTGATGTGGATCTTTCCGAAAAAGGGGTGGAAGAAGCACACAAAGCCGGAAAAATACTCAAAGAAGAAGGTTATCAGTTTGATGTGGCCTATACATCTGTTCTAAAAAGAGCCATTAAAACACTTAATATTGCCCTTGAAGAGCTAGATGAACTGTGGATCCCCGTTTACAAAAACTGGCGATTGAATGAAAGACATTATGGAGATCTTCAGGGATTGAATAAAGCTGAGACATCCAAAAAACTGGGCCAAGAAACGGTTCATAAATGGAGAAGAAGTTATGATGTGCCACCTCCGGCTTTGGATGTTTCCGACAAGCGTTATCCCGGTCACGAGAGAAAATACGCTGATCTGACGGAAGACCAGTTGCCAAAGACGGAATGTTTAAAAGACACTTTGGAAAGATGTTTGCCTTATTGGAAAGATACGATTGTCCCAATGATCAAGACTGGTAAAAAGGTGATTGTGTCTGCACATGGAAACAGTCTGAGAGCTATTGTGAAATATTTGGACAACATCAGTGACGATGAGATCAGCGGGTTGAATATCCCAACAGGTATTCCTTTGGTTTATGAGCTTGATGAAGATTTGAAACCGATTAAACATTATTATTTGGGCGATCCCGAAGAGATCGCAAAGGCGACAAAGGCTGTAGCGAATCAGGCGAAAGCGAAGTAGAAAAAAGTAGGGGAGCATTGCTCAATGATTTCTTTGAGCAGGTGTGTGGTCAGAAAAGGCGCTGACCTTGGAGTGTTTTCCCTGTGGGAAAAACTCCATGCTCCCGAGTTATAACAGTGTTTTTTTCGAGACGTGATTGAAAGGGAATCTGAGATGCCGAGGGGACAGGTACATTGATACAAGGTTAAGCAAGCTTAACCCATA
>CAYOFT010000117.1:0-5776 GCA_964403295.1 uncultured Thermotogaceae bacterium
TTTTTGTGATAGACCAAGACCTTTAGTTTCCCGCCCCTTTCCAACTCAATACCATCCAGTAAATTTCCTTTGTCACGCAAGCGATCCAAATTTCTGACCACTTCCCGGCAATTGGCACCCAATTGACCCGGCTTTCTTTTAAA
This sequence comes from uncultured Thermotogaceae bacterium, assembly GCA_964403295.1. Classification (GTDB taxonomy): domain Bacteria; phylum Thermotogota; class Thermotogae; order MWEM01; family MWEM01; genus JASUTC01. The sequence goes on from CAYOFT010000117.1 coordinate 144, forward strand.
ACCATCTAACTCCTCCAAAACTGGAAGAGGAATGATGACGTTATTATCTTCAAAGGCAAATAGGGAGTTAGGGTCATGAAGCAGCACATTCGTATCCAATACGTAGTTTTTAACCATCTTATTCACCAACCTTTTGTAATTTTCAGTTTATTGTCCGTTTAGATAAATAGTACTCTGCAAGCAACATATCTTTTTTATCTGTTATTTTAAAATTCATCTGATCTCCATCTACTATCACCGGTTGGTTCTTCTGAAAAGCCAAATAAAGAGACCCGTCATCTGAAAAATCAAACTTCATTTTTTCTATCGCAATTTTATGACAATCAAAAATTTTATTAAAAGAAAAACCCTGCGGAGTTTGTACATTATACAAATGATCTCTGCAGGGAATATCCACTAATTGTTTATCTTTAATCACGTAAATCGTATCCTTGGTTTTAACAACCGGCACTATGGCTTGGTATGTATTCAGTTTATTTAGCACACGCTTAAAAACCGACTGTGCAAAGGGGCGGGCACTATCATGGATTAAAACATTCATTTCTTCTTTTTTTATAATCATTTCACTGAGTAGTTCCAAAGCTTGATAGACAGATTGCTGTCTTGTTGCACCACCTGGACAAAGCTCGATTCGCTTGGTATATTTTTGGGTGATTTTCTTAAATGTTGTTTCATATACAGGATCAATCACAAGGATTGTCATCTCAACGCCAGCTAAACTTTCTACAATATCTAGAGAATATTCCAGTATCGTTTTGCCGTTTAACTCAGCGAGTTGTTTTGGAAAAAGACTGTCAAATCTTTTTCCTTTTCCCGCAGCAAGGATTATTGCAACGTTCATTGCTGATATCTGATTGTTGTAATTGTATACTTATAAACTGTTTTGTCTTCACCGGAAAAAAAATCTTCCTGATCTGCAGTATAATCTGAAATGGTATCCGTTGCAAACTGTCCGTATAATTCGATATCACCGTCAACGTCTCCTACTCTCGCCAGATCACCTTGTGCAAAGAATTCACCAGTATTCATGTCGATGATACCGTCTGCATTAAAAGTTGTAAAACCGGTTTTAAGATCCACAAATTTAAGATGAATCTGTCCGTTGTTAAAAACCTGATGTGTCACTTTATAGGTTTGAACGGCTTCATTCCCTGAAAAGAACTGATAACTCCAATCCCCGGCAAAAACATTCTGAATATACCAGGAAGTGGGTGTGGACACAGGAGTGGGCTCAGGACCGGGTTGTTCTCCTCCGGTTTCTGTTATTATCCCCGGACCCAGACAGGATGCCAGCATGATAATAAAAAAAACGGAGAAAATGAATAATGGTAATAATAGTCTTTTCTTCATCTGCTACCACCTCGCACTTACAAAAAGACTGTATTTGGTATCACTTAATGAGACACCGTGTAATGGAATCGAAGCTGACAATCCTACACCGAAATCCTCAAAATCCAGTAAAACCATACCGTTTCCATAAGTTTGTACGTTTGTTAAATCCAAATCTTTTTCAAAATCCATCATTGACAAAGAGAGATCAAAGTTTAAAAACCCGATTTTGAATCCTCCACCAAAATTGGCTGACATCATCGGATCTTTTTCCTTGCTATACCCCTGGATGGATAAATAAGCCCTGGCATCTTCAGTGGATGTCATCAATCCTCCACCAACCCAAAAGGACTCGGGACGGTTTTTCTCAAACAATGTGGCATTTGAAGTGACAATTTGTGGTGCATTGGCGTTGATCATTATTCGTGTATATTTAGCCACATTATACATAAGCCCGAAGTTGGCTGAACCGTAATATGCATCTTCATCATCTTTTTGGTCAAATCTTCCAGCAACGATCCTGGCGCCATAGGCAAGGTCATTCAGCTTCCCAGCCATAGAATAGCCAAAAGATGCATATCTGTCATCATTGTCAGGATCAGTTAAGGCACCATAAAGAATATCAAGGGATCCGGCAAAACCGTTTTGAAAAGGCTGTATCACGTTAACGCCGAAAATTTTATACGAATCACCCTCAGTACTTTGCCAAATGGTTGAAAGGAAATTCGCCTCCCACTTTGTTTGCAGGATAAGCGCAGCCGGATTGGTATAAACACTCAATGAACCTCTTGAAACAGCACCCGTCCCGTAAGGTGCTTGCATAGCCCAATAATCAAGATCCACAGAAAGAACTGTAATTAACAAAAAACAAGTAAACATGAACAATAAAACTCTTTTCTTAAGCAAATAAGACACCCCCAATTGGGAATCTTCAGTTGTAATCGCTGAAGAAACTATTCTTAAATTCCCTGAATCTTTGTTCTTCGATAGATTCTCTTATATCCCCCATCATTTTTGTTAAAAATCTGAGATTATGAATACTCCCCAGTATCATTGCTGTTATTTCCTTCTTATTGTAAAGATGATTCAAATATCCCCTGGAAAAATGACGACAGGTATAACAATCACATTGTTCATCTACTGGAGAATCATCATCCTTGTATCTGGCACCTTTGATCCTAATCTTTCCTTTTCTTGTATAAAGCGTTGCATGCCTGGCACTTCTTGTGGGCAACACACAATCAAACATATCCACTCCGTGTTCTACACTGTTGAATATCATTTCAGGCGTTCCAACACCCATTAAATAACGGGGTTTATCCTTTGGTAATTCCGGCGTTGTCGCCTGAAGTGTATCGATTGTTATATCAAAAGGCTCCCCAACACTTAAACCACCAATCGCATACCCATCAAATGGGATGGAGGTAATTTGTCTTGCACTTTCTTTTCTAAATGCTTTGGAAGTCCCTCCCTGTACAATGCCAAAAACCATTTGGTCTTCTCGGGTATGGGCTTTTCTGAATTGTTTTGCCCACTGGAATGTTCTGTTAACTGATTCTCGAATATAACCTTCATCTGTATTTGGATCGGCACATTCATCAAAAACCATAGCGATATCGGATCCTAAAGCTTCTTGAATCTCCACCGTCTTTTCAGGAGTGAAAAAATGCTTTGAACCATCTATTGGAGAACTAAATGTCACCCCTTCATCAGTTATCTTGTTGATTCTTGAAAGACTGAATACTTGAAATCCGCCACTGTCAGTTAAAATTGGCCGTTCCCAATTCATAAAGGAATGGAGGCCACCAAACGCTTTAACTCTTTCATGACCCGGTCTCAGATAAAGGTGAAAAGTATTGGATAAAATGATTTGCGCTCCCAATTGAACCAATCTATCCGGTAAGACCCCTTTCACATTAGCTGAAGTTCCTACAGGCATAAATACAGGCGTCTCAATTACACCGTGTGCAGTTTTCAAACGACCTCTTCTGGCATTACTTTTTTCATCTGTTTGAATCAGTTCAAAACCCTTCTCTATTGTAAAACACATCCTCTAATCATGATTTAATCTTTGATATTTCTATTAAGCGTCTCACGAAGCTCTTCACATCTGACGGTTATTTTTTTGGTATAAACTTCATCGATGATAGAACCCAAATTGATATCAACATTTTCCATGGCCATATTGAAGGCCGCTTTACACAATTCAATAGCACAATAAGCATCAGATACTGCGTTTTTATTTCCGTGTTTCACCATTTCTTTTGCATAACCGGATACTTTTACAACTGCTTCTGCTGTCTTGACTGGGCTATTTGTAGCATTTTTAAAGGCTTCTTGTAATTTTTCTTTTCTCAGTTCTTTTTCTTCATCGGTCTTTTTTGGCATTTTTAAAGCTTTCATTACACCATCAAAAGCCTTTGCATCCTCATCCATCATATCCTGGAACTGTTCAGAAAGCTGCTTCATTTTGCCAATGGTTTCCTCATATAGGGCATCATACCCTTCGTATTTTTTTCTTCCAACTGTCAAGGATGCTACCATACTCACCAGAGAAGCAGCTAATCCACCTGAAAGTGCAGCAACCGTCCCGCCTCCGGGAGTAGGTGTATTTGAAGACAATTGATTTAAAAATTCAGATATTTTTTTCTCACTGAACATTAAAAATCACTCCTATTGTTTTGGTAAAATCGGTATAAACAATATCTACACGTCGTTTAAATTATATCATATAATGTTGTATTTTATAACCATTACAAAAACATAAATTGTTGATTTTTTCAAACCCAATTTAGATTAATTTTTTTATATTGTTATTGGCATCTGTTTTAAATCATCCGGAACAATCAACTTTGCTGTCGTTGCATTGATAACCTCTTCCAGGCTTGTTTCAGGTCCCAACTCCTTCAATAACAAGCCATTTTCCGTCACTTCGATAACAGCTGCTTCCGTAACGATTAAATCAATTTTTCTGATGGAAGTAAGCGGAAGTGTACATTTCGGGATGATTTTGGCACTGCCATCTTTTTTTGTATGGGTCATGGAAACGATAACCTTTTTTGCCCCTGTTACCAAATCCATGGCACCACCCATTCCGGGAATGAGTTTGCCGGGAATCATCCAGTTGGCCAGATGTCCCTCTTCGTCTACCTGTAAAGCACCCAACACCGTGGCAGCAACGTGACCGCCTCTTATAAGGCCAAAAGATGTTGCTGAATCAAAAGCCACCGCTCCAGGTAAAAAAGAAGCGGGTAAACCACCAGCGTTGTTCATGTCTTTGTTTTCATACCCTGGTTTGGGAGCTCCTCCCATACCTAAAATACCATTTTCAGACTGTAAAAAGATATGCACATCCTGAGGCAAGTAATTACCAACAAGGGTTGGAATACCGATACCTAAATTAACGATATCCCCGTCATGAAGCTCCATCGCCACTCGCTTGGCAATAATTTCACGAACCTTTAATTTATCTTTTATCATTTGCTATCCCCCCTTACAAGAAAATCAACAACGGCATGGGGTGTTCGAACTTCATTGGGTGAAATCCCCCCCTTAGGGACTAACTCTTCAATTTCCACAATCGTTGTAACTGCAGCAAATGCCATTAAGGGATTGAAATTTTGAGCGGTAAGATTATAGGTTAAATTTCCCAACTCATCTGCTTTTTTTGCTTTAAGAAGAGCCAAATCAGCCTTTATAGCAGGTTCAATCAAATATTCTTTCCCATCAATTTCACATCTTTGTTTGTCATCCTCAACTACCGTACCCAACCCGGTGGGTGTTAAAATACCTCCCAATCCAAATCCACCCGCACGAACTTTTTCCGCCAATGTACCCTGTGGAACCAATTCTACTTCCATTGTTCCTTCGATCATTTGTTTTTGAGTTTCAGGGTTTGTTCCAATATGTGATACGATCGCTTTTTTTACTAATCCAGCATCAATCAATTTCCCAATTCCCTTACCCGGAAAAGCGGTATCATTAGCGATGACCGTCAGATCTTTTTTGCCGGCTTTTACAATTTCATCAATCAACGATTCAGGTGTTCCATCTCCCAAAAAACCACCAATCATGAGAATCGCACCATCAAAGATCTTCTCAATAAAATCTTCTTGTTTTAACAATTTGTCAATCATAAAAAACCCAAATGGGTTATCCACCTCCCGTTTTTTTCTTATAGCTATAATAGCATGATTGAGAGTTTAAAACAACAATCATGTTAATCTTTTTTTTGATGTTATAATAACCATACATTTGAAGCGCAAATACAAGGTCGAAGGAGAATGAGATGAAGAAAAGATTGT
>CAYOFT010000118.1:0-5719 GCA_964403295.1 uncultured Thermotogaceae bacterium
GAAGAAAAATAGGCTATGCCATTCAAAATATAGGTTTGTTCATTCATATGAGCGTGTTTGACAATATTGCTGTCGTACCCCGTCTTCTGAAATGGCCGGAACAGAAAATTAAAAACAGAGTTGAAGAACTTTTAGATTTAGTTAATTTGGATCCGGAAGTAAACATGTATAAATACCCGGCACAATTATCCGGTGGACAGAAACAGAGAATTGGTGTGGCGCGATCCCTTGCAGCTGATCCGGATGTTATTTTGATGGACGAACCTTTCGGTGCTATTGATCCAATCAACCGCGAGAAATTGCAGGATGCCTTTATTGAGATTCAGGAGAAGATCAAAAAGACAATTATTTTTGTTACCCATGATATTCGAGAGGCAATCAAATTGGGTGACAAGATCGTCATCATGGACAATGGGCATATTGTTCAATACGATGACACGATTAACGTAGTCAACCAACCGGAGAATGAGTTTGTTGAAAGTCTTCTCGGCTCGGACAGAGCCTTAAAAGGATTGGAAATGCTGCGTGTAAAGGACAATTATATCAAAGACTTCGTGTCCATTAATGCCGAAGAAGTTAAAACAGTCGGAACGGCTCTTGAATACATACAAAAAAACGAAAAAAGTTATGCTTATGTGGTGGGTAAAAAAGGAGTTCTTCTTGGATATTGCACCACTGAAGGGCTAAAGAAAAGGGACAAACATGATGAACTGATTGAACGGGTTAAAAAGACCGAATCTGTTCAACCTTATTCGAACTTAATGGAGGCCATCATCACGATGGTGGAATCCGGATTGACGAGCTGTCCTGTGGTTAATTCAAAAGATCAATTACTGGGAATCATCCGATTCAAAACGCTTGTTGATATCATGAGTTCTTTCGAAAAGTCGGAGGAGTGATATCGTGGAACTCTTTTCGTATTTTTTTAATAACATTCCCAATATTCTGGGAAAGACCTGGCAGCATTTTTATCTCTTCCTCATATCCTGGTCTATTGCTGTATTAACCGGTATTTTTATTGGGATTATTTCCACAAGGCCGGGAAAGGAAAAAATCGGGAGAGTCGTTTTATCCATAACAGGTGCTACACAGGCTATTCCCAGCACTGCGGTCATTGCGCTTGTTTTTATCTTCATGGGTATTGGCGCTTTACCGGCCATGTTTGCGCTTTTTATTTATTCTCTGGTACCCATCACGTTTAATACAGCCTCAGGGTTAATGAACGTATCGCCGGATATGAAGGAAGCAGCTATGGGGATGGGAATGACCAAAAACCAGATCCTGTTCAAAGTAGAGTTACCCACTTCGATTCCTGCGATTGCTTCCGGTATTCGTACTGCTGCTGTTATTAATATCGGAACGGCTGCCATTGCAGCCATTATTGGAGCAGGTGGGCTTGGAGAAATCATATTTATCGGATTAAGGTTAATGGATGTATCACGCATATTTGCAGGTGCTCTACCGGTAGCATTGCTTGCGATTACTGTAGATGCACTGTTGGCATTACTTGAAAAGAAAATTATGTCAGATGGACTCAAATTGAGTAAGGAAAACTGAAGAAATAACGGAGGTGTATGTAATTATGAAAAAAGTACTAATCTTGTTAGTGATGACAGCTTTGCTGTTCTCAATCGGATTTTCAGCGGACAGATTATCGGTGGGCGCTAAGAACTTCACCGAACAGTATATTGTAGGAAGTATGATCAGTCAACTCCTGGAAGCAAATGATTTTAGAATTTCGGAAGATTTCGGTATGAGTTCATTTGCCGTCAGAACAGCCCTTACCACCGGACAAATTGATTTATATCCGGATTATACCGGAACAGCATGGGTTTCCTACCTTGATCAGGAAAGTGTTGTCAGGGATCCTGTGGAATTGTATAACAAAGTAAAAAAAATGGACTTGGAGCAAAACGGAGTGGTTTGGCTTGATATGATCCCCTTGAACAACACTTATGCGCTGGCGGTTACGAATGAAACGGCAAAAAAATACAATCTTAACACCATTGATGATCTTGCAGACCTTGTTAATTCAGGTGAGGATTTACTAATGGGTATAGATTTCGAGTTCTATGAAAGAAATGACGGCTTCTTCGCCATGGCTGAGACATACGGTATGGAAGTAGAAAAAAGTGATGTGAAAACCATGGAAATAGGAATGACTTATGAAGCCATATCCAGGAAAAACATACAAGTCGCAATGGTCTTTTCAACAGATGGAAAACTCGAAAAGTACAATTTGACGGTTTTGGAAGACAACGAAAACTTCTTCCCGTTCTATAATCTGGCTGTTACAGTTAGAGAAGAAGTCTATGAAGATTATCCAGAGATTGCTGAAATACTCAAACCATTAAGCAGTTATTTGAACGACGATATCATGAGGCGTTTGAATTATCTTGTTGATGCCGAAGGTAAAGAACCCGATGAAGTAGCCCAGCAATTCCTTCAAGGTCTTGGATTGTTAGACTAAAGAAAAGAACGAAAAAATAAGAAAATGTACCTCCGGGACAGGTGCGCTAATTATCGTATTAGCGACCCTGTCCCGGAGGTTTTAATTTATAAGATTCACCAATCTACCAACTGAACTAATCCTTTGCAAGTAATTAACGTATCCAAAGCAAATTCCCGGATACCTTTACCAAAGACTCTCGTTTTCAAGTGAGCCAACTTTTCCAGCGAACTTTCAAGATGGGTATTTGCCCGGTGAATGTCTTCTATTTTCTGTGCTGGAGGATGTTCATCCCGGTAAACCACTTCAATTTCTTCAAGGGCTTGAGCCATATCTTCCAAAAGATGACCGTAATAATCGAATTCCGCCAGCCAGGGGTTTATGTCTGTTTTTAGACGATTATCAATATGTATTGCAATTTTGTCATGTGCCTTGCAGATTTGCCGGCCGGTTTGGTATAAAAAATCTGCCATTAATTTGAGTGTTCCCTTTTTCTTGTATTCTTCCAAGTTTCTGATCACGTGTCTTGTAATCTCAGGGTCTCCCGGTTTTAAGGGGCTGGAATCGCAAGACTTTGAAAACAGAAGAAATTCATCTGTAATCTCAGGGTACATTTGCTCAATTGTATTCAATAAGGCACTCTCAGGATCGTAATGTTTGGGATTGTTTAGATAAAAGGCGATGTTTTTCAGCACCAACATGGAGGCATAGGCCTGATTCATGGGGTTGACAACAAATCCTTCTGAAAACTGATCTAATTCCCCATCCCGACCGGAAAACTGACCGATATGGAGTTCAGGAACCATACTGGCATCGTTGACGGGGAAATTATCCCAGTACAGGGGTTTTCTTTTAAAGGCCGCCCCCACCATTTTCGCATTCTCGACAGTCAGCTTTTCAGAACAAACCTGTGGTCCGGTCCACATAATCTGAATGGCCTCGTGGAGTTTCTCTCCCAATGTGTAATGATAATCCGTTACCTGTTCGCCATGGTAGATGGTGGGACATAATATAAATTGTATGTCTTTGACTTCATTTGACAAGGCATCAAACAAGCGGTTGGAAAAATCAGCCTGTGCATGAGCGAGTGATGAATACGCTTGTTTATCTCCTTCATGAATCAAGGTTTCTGGGATATCATCCAAAAAGAGCGATATGGTTTTAACCCCCATGGCGGTGAATTTTAAATACTTATCTTTTAAAATCCTCATATCTTCATCAGAACTGTGTACCAGGGAAAGTCCCGGACTAATGGCCATGGAGATGTCTACCCCTACCGTTTTTCCGGTTTCGATTAATTCTTTGAAATGTTGTTCAAACTCCTTGTCGTACATCTCTCGCCATTTGTCACGGTGTAACAGATCGGCTTTGGGAGCGTATATGTAAAGGTTATAACCTTCCTGGCCCATAAAAGAAATAATGTCTTTTCTCTCTTCCCACGTCCATGGTTTGCCGTAAAAACCCTCTACGACTCCTTTGATTTTAAATGCGTTCATTGTTTTCACCTCTATTAGATATCAGCCTTTGACCCCGCCTTCAACCAGGCCGGATATGATTTGTTTCTGAAAGATCAGGAATATTATTATAACAGGAATACCTGCAATTGTTGAAGCGGACATCATTCTTGGCCAATCGGTTTGATTTAGCTTCTGATACATGGCCAACCCAACTTGAACCGTTCGCATGCCTTTTGAATTAGTCATAACCAAAGGATAAAAGAGGTCATTCCAAATCGTAATAAAGGTGTTGATCCCAAGAACAGCCATAGCTGGCCCACTCAATGGCATAATAATGCGAGTAAATATTTGAAAATCGTTGGCTCCGTCTACATATGCCGCTTCATCAAACTCGGATGGCAATTGCTCAATATATTGACGCATCAGAAAGATTCCAAATGGTGTCACCAGGAAAGGGAAAATGAGGGCCATATACGTATCAATCCATCCCAGGTTTTTCATCAGAATAAACACGGGAATAATGGTTACCTGTGGTGGGATCATCATAGTGGCCAAAACCAATGAAAACAGAACTTCCTTTCCGCAGAAGTGTTTTCTGGCAAAGGCGTAGGCAACCATAGAGCAAAACAGCAGATTACCCAGTACAACGATTAAAGAGATCAACGAGCTGTTAAACATGTATCGGGCAAAATCCTGTTCCTTCCAGACGGTGATAAAATTGGACAAGGTTGGGAATCTCAGTTTGGATTGAATATCATCTACAATCAATTCTTTCCCTAGGGCATCTTCAGGCGGGGCAATGATAAACTGTACCTGTGAGATATGCCCGATATTGACGGTTTCAAACCGTTGGGGGTCAAAATCAATTCTCAGTTTTTCCAATCCATCATGAGTAATCCTTTGAAGGGGAATTCTTTCCTCAACATCGTTGATGTCCTTTAAACCCAAGTACAGTTGAGAGTTTTCCGGAGCACTGATATAAAGGGACAAATGTCCAACAAGGTTCATGTCGTTATCCCCGGTAAAAGCCGCAACCCCATATTCCTTTCCCGGATCCTCAATGGTGATACTTAAGGCTTTACTATCCCCATTTGGTAATTCTTTTAGTTCAAAGTCACGGGTTCCAATGGTTTTCATCTTTGTCCTTAAATAGATGGAGCTGGATTCAAAGTCCAACAACGATCTTTCCGTAATAAGGTGAAAAAGATCTCCCTGTGGAATGACAGAGGTGAAAAACATCATGAAAAGGGGCATCAACGAGATCAACAGCAATAATATCAGTAGGGTAAATATCCATTTCCCGCTAACTGTTCTTTTCTTCATACACGATCACTCCTGAGCAGATATTTTTGAATCAGGGTGACAATCATAATCATGATCAGCAGGATATAAGCAATCGCAGAACCATACCCCATGTCAAACTGTCTGAAAGCCACTTGATACAGATAATGCACAATGGTTTGAGTTGAATTTCTTGGTCCCCCACCTGTCATGGTGTAGATTTCACTGAAGATTTGAAAAGAACGAATCGTGTTGATGGCGATGACAAAGAATAAAGTAGGACGAATATAGGGGAGCGTGATTTTCAATGCAATTTGTGTATTGGTTGCACCATCAATTCTAGCCGCTTCGTAAAGCTGTTCAGGAACATTTTGCAGTCCTGCATAGATAAGAATGAGATAATACCCAAATGCTGCCCAAATATCCATGATCATGATGGACAAAAGCGCCGTTTTTGGGGACGCCAACCAACTTCGTGCTTCCATTTGAAAGCCCAGAACATTTCCCACTGTATTGAATAATCCGTTGGAAC
>CAYOFT010000119.1:0-5717 GCA_964403295.1 uncultured Thermotogaceae bacterium
CAATTTCATGCTTTACTTTATCCCAATAGCCCTTATTGCTGCTATCTTTTTAGGCATGGCATTTAATAAGCTCAGGTACTTTAAAACTTTTGTAGTATTATCTTTTTTGGTGGCAAATATTTCTTCAGGAGTTGGTTATTCAATCGTATTCCAAAAACTTTTATCCGAAAGTGGTCCAATCAATCGATTTCTTTTTGAACATTTCAATTTTACAATCCCATGGTTTTCAAGACCTCAGCTTGCTCTGCTTGCCATCGCGTTAATGGTTTCATGGAAATTTATTGGATATTACGGTTTAATCTTTCTTGCGGGTTTAAATGCCATTCCAAAGTCTCTTTATGAAGCCGCTAAACTTGACGGTGCTACAAAATGGAAACAATTCACAAAAATTACATTACCGTTGTTAAATCCCTCATTGGTGATGGTATTAGTATTACAAATCACTTTATCATTTGGCATATTTACTGAACCATATCTAATCACGGGTGGAGGACCTATGAAGCGAACTTACATGTTTATGATGTATATTTACGAGAATGCGTTTAGAAAATTTACCTCTACAGGTCCCGGTTTCGCCTCAGTCATCAGCATTTTAGCTGCCGGTATAAGTTTCGGTTGCATATTCCTGGTTCGAAAAAGCATTGAAAAGGAAGTGGATTTGGTATGAATAAAACAAAAAAGCGAGTAACGACAGTCATCTTTGAACTGATCATGTTGATATTGGCTATTTTTTGGCTTTATCCATATTTTTGGCTTGTTTTCTCTAGTTTAAAACCACAAAGAGAAATATATACAAGGTTCTGGCCAACAGCTTTTACTATTGAAAATTATCAGTTTATATTCAATACAGCGGAAAAAATGAATAGAGATTTTATTAGATCACTCATGAACAGTATTTTTGTTTCTGTTACCGTAACTGCCAGTGTCGTCTTTACTTCTGCACTTGTGGGATACGGCATTGCCAAATTTAAATTCCTTGGAGGAACCATTCTAAAAAACTTCACAATCTTTCAAATGCTATTCCCCGGATTTATGTTTACCATCCCCACTTTTGTTGTGGTTAAAGCACTTGGGCTTTTAAACTCACTGGCTGGTCTCATCATCCCGGCTTTGTTTGGTGCTTGGGGAGTTTTCATGTTTACACAAAGCTTTAGAAATATTCCCAATGATTTTATTGAAGCCGCAAGAATGGAAGGTGCTTCTGAAACAAGGATTGTGTTAACTATTATGATCCCTCTTGCCAGATCCACTGCCAGTATAGTAGGTTTGTTCACATTTATCGGTATCTGGGATAATTTTTTAACCCCTCTCATATTAATTAGTGATTATGATAAAATGCCTTTGTCAGTTCTTTTAGCCAGTTTTAACCACGAGTACGGTTCACAAATTGGTGCTTTGTTATCCGGAGCGGTTATTCAGACTATGCCAATGGTCCTCCTGTTTTTAATATTCAGAAAGTACTTCTTGGAAGGAATCGCTGTATCATTCAAATAAATCTTATATCAAGTTGGTGATCGTTATGTGTTTAAAATTAAAAAGAAGTGAGTTAAATCCGTTGTTTGGACCAAACCCTCAGCATTTATGGGAATCCAGATACGTTTTTAATCCCGCTGTTGTTTATGATGGCAGTGTTTTTCACATGCTTTACAGGGCACAAGGGGCCGATATGGTATCCAGAATGGGTTATGCCGTCAGTACCGATGGGTTGCATTTTAATCGAATGGAAAACCCGGTTTTTTCTCCTGCTGTCAGAGAAGAGTTGTACGGGGTGGAGGATCCAAGAATCACTCGAATCGAAAATAAATACTACATGACTTATACCGCATATTCTCCGGAAAATATTAAAATCGCATTAGCTTCCACAGATAATTTCTTTCAGTGGAAAAGATATGGAATCATTCTTCCAGACTTTGATCCGGATAAAGATGCCGTCTTGTTCCCAGAAAAGATTGGTGGAAAATATGCGATGCTTCATAGAGATCCTCCCAGTATTTGGATCGCGTACTCGGATGATTTTATGCATTGGGAAAACCACAAAAGAATAGCCGATCCTATAGAAAATCATTGGGAGAACGAAAAAATTGGAGCGGGGGGACCTCCTGTAAAAACACCTTATGGGTGGCTTTTGGTTTATCATGCTGTACAAAAACATGCTCCTGAGCCTTCCAGATTAACCTATCGGTTGGGGTTCATGCTTTTGGACTTGAAGGATCCTTCGAAAGTCATAAAACGCACGTCTGAGCCTATTTTGGAACCCAAAGAAGAATGGGAAATCTTTGGAGGAGTACCCCAAGTCGTTTTTACAGACGCTTTAATAGACTATCAGGATCAGTATCTGGTTTATTATGGGGCTGCAGACAATTATATTGCCCTTGCAAGTTGTACAAAACAAGAAGTAATTGATTGGATTAAGAAAGGTTAAATATTTTCAAATTTGGGATGGAGTCATTCAACTTCATCCCAAATAAATACTATTTCTGAAATCAATTGGTCTTTCGCATCATAGGTTTTCTGAGATTTTTGCATACCATGTTCATTATAGATGTTGATTTGATAACTTGTTTTTTCTCCAAACTGATAAAAAATGATCGTTTGTAGTTCATCATTTTCATAGTCATATACTTTTTGAGAAATGGCTTGACCATCCGGTTTTCTTTGCACTGTCTTTATTATTTTTCCTTCATTGTTAAACTCGTTTTCTTCATAGGAATCCAACTGATTATTGTAAAAATATTTTACTTTAATCGGCTCCATTTTGGAGATATTTTCATTGTATTCTAATAAAGAATAATGAGTCAGTGATTCTTGATTGTAAGTAAATACTCTGATAACCCTTTGCTGATCATCATACTGTAATATGTGTTTTCCAACCATCTGAGAACTTTCATAATTAACTCTTTCTTTTACCAGCCCGTCAGAATTGTATATTATTTCAGTAATCATCAAAGTTTTTCCTTCAGGAGACAGGAACTGCTCTCTGATTAAATCACCATTTTCATTGTATTCATTTTCGATAGTAACCGTTTTTTCTCCCTTATCATATACAATTACTTTCTTCAACAAGGGAAGCGGTTGATTCTCATTTTGTAACTTTTTTTGTTCAACAAATTCTGCAGGTGTTTGCCCATTGTTTTTTTCGATTTCTTTTTGATTCATAATTGTTATATTTGTCGATTCAATGGTTAATGGTTTTTTTTCATCTATCTGATTTGAAGTATTATGAATTTTATCAGTGGCCTCTTTAGTTGTATCCAGACTACTTTCCGTTTGTAATTGTCCAATTTGATTCTCATTAATCTCTTTCAATTGCTCAATTCTTTCCAATAGTTGTTCTTCAGTCTCTTTGATCAGTTTTATTTCTAGCAATTGTTTATTAATCGTTAATTCCAAGGATTTTATTTGAGTTTCTAAATCACGAATTAATTTTTGGTAATCAACCTCTTTCAGTGAATACTCTTCTTTAAGAACATCCATTTTCTTTTGAAGATCTTTTATCGTTTCGTTCTTTTGTTTTTCAATACTCACATATCGATCGATTGTATTCTTTAATCCGAATATTGTTTTGTCTTTGTATTCTGAAAGATCTTTATATTTTTCTAAATCTTCTTTTAGATTTTGATTTGTTTTTTTTAAAACTGCATTTTCATTAGATAGTATTTCAGTTTCCAAACTTAGCTGTTGATTTTCACTTTCTCTCACTTCATACTCTTTTTTTAACGCATTCAATTCTTCCTCCTTTTCTGCTATTTTTGAATTATCTTCCTTTTCATTTTCAACATCTATTTGATTTACAGCTTGTTTTTCCAGAAAAGTCATTCTCAAAACAGGTGTCATTTGATCATACAACATTGTATTCACCTGCAATAAATCGGTTGCAAAAAAAGAATTTTGCCAGGTTGCTTGTGTACTCAGCTGATTCGAAATACTTCTAACAATTTCTTCAGAAAAAGATGAATTGATTAAAACTTTTTCAACATCACTGATATAATTATTATCAGGTTTTAACTTATTATGGTTGAAATAAGTAATGATATAAAGCATATGAGATGTTTCATTAAGCGATAAAACGTTGTCAAATTGGAAAGAAAGCTCGACAATCTTCAAATTATCTTCTTCAATTACTGTATATCCTTTTTCTTTCCATGATTTTTCTATATCAAATATTTCAAGAGAAAAAAGAGACAGACTTAAGAAAATCATTATGATAACAAAAATTAATTTTTTCAAAACATTTTTTCTTTCTATAATAAACACCTCTTAAAATGCGTTAAAATGTGTGATCGTTTTAAGTTTTCTTTTGGGAACCTTGTACTTACCATTGATCTTATCATATTTTACAGTTTCGTCGGAATCATAATATTCAGATTCTTCATCTTTATAGCCAATCGAAATAATCGTATCCAGTTCATATTCGGATGGTACATTCAGGATTTCTCTTACCTTCTCTTTGTTGAGACTACCGATCCAGCAACATCCAATATCATATTCTTCAGCCTGTAGCATCATATTCTGAGCTGCTGCGCCAATATCATGGTACGTATAAGACGTTTTCAATTCTTTTTTTATCAAAATCAAGATGAAAGCTGTGGGTTTTTCTCCTTCTGATGGGGTTCCCCTGGGAGCAATATAACCAGCCCAACTAACCTGTTCAAATATTTTGTCTACCAATTGTTTGTCATCAACCACAACATATTCCAAAGGTTGTTTGTTCATGGCAGATGGCGCCAATCTGCCTGCATTGACAAGGTTTTTTAGAATATCGATAGGTATTTTATATTGTTTGTACTTTCGGATGGTTCTCCTTTGTGTAATTGCATCTGTAATATTCATTCAAACACCTCTTTATTCTTTATAATTTCGAATGTAATCAAATTTGACATATTTAGGAATCCCCTGAAAATCATCAAATATAATCTCATATTGCAAAAGATGACCGGGTTTTACATCATTTTGAGACAACAGTTTTTCATTGATTAAAAATTCCTGATTCTCACCAAAAAGGGTATAGGCAATCTCACATCTTTTTTCAACTTTGGATGTGTTCATTGCAACTCCTTGAATCATGATCTGATTCTCACCTACACGGTATGAATTTTCTTCAAGAACAGCAAAACCACTTTCCTCATCAAAATGAGTAAAATCAACCATGTCATACCAGGAAATCTGTGAATGATAAAACCAGGAATTATCGTTAAAGAGAACGATAACATCATCATCACTTGGAAAAACCATAACGACTTTTTCACCAAATGTCGTCAAAACGATTAGAGAAAAAAATAATATAAAAACAATTCTTTTAATCATATTGATCACTTTCCTTCCTCAATCTTTTTTATTACTATTTCATCGTGATAATTATAACACTTTAAAGTTATCATCAAAAATAAGAAGAAGCGAGGATAAACACACCTCGCTTCAATTATTGTCATTTAAACATTCACTTAATTCTGAAAATTCGTAATATCATCGGGATGATTATCATGGCAATCATTACCCAATCCCATTTTTTTGAATCTTTCCAGGCAAGATAAAGATATACTCCTACAATAAAGATAGTTAATAAAATATAAATTAGCATCATATCGCATCACTCCGATATCTTTTTTTATCCACTAGAAGAAAAGAAATACTAATTAAGACAATAGCACCAAAAAAAATGGGATAGAAAAGATTGGAATTTGCCAGTTGTGCAATTTCATCCGAATAATAAAGGGCTA
>CAYOFT010000120.1:0-1879 GCA_964403295.1 uncultured Thermotogaceae bacterium
AAGCTGGTCCTCCCCTCCGAGGAGGGGATTTTACGTTTTTCAGCAGACCCTAATTCGGGAAATTTTGCAGGTAATAAAAGTCGATAGATTAAAAAACTCATGTCCTTCAAAAACAAAAGCTTTCTTGAAAATTTAAGAGCTAACAATCTCTAAACGGGAATATTTAGCGCTTAATGATTTTGACAAACAAAAATCGTTTCTATATAATGATTGTATGGGAACGTTCTCATTTTGGAGGTCATAATGGCAAAGGTTACGATTATCGATGTTGCAAAACATTCGGGAGTATCTAAATCAACCGTTTCAAGGGTGATACGCGGTGAGTACCAAACGGTTAAACCGGCAACCAGGGATCGTGTGATTCAATCCATCAACGAATTAGGTTATGAGAAAAATGCCATTGCAAGAAGCCTTCGAACCAATGAAACAAAAATGATTATGTTGATTATTCCCGATATCGTGAATGCGTTTTGGCCTGAGGTTTCAAGAGGGGTACAGGATGCTCTTGAGATAAACGGATACACCATGGTTCTTTCGTGCAGTGACTGGGAAAGAAATAAAGAGCAAAGGCTCCTCATGCAAGCGAGAAACGGATTATTTGACGGTATTATCATCAACCCCGCTTCAATCAGTGAAAAGGAACTCAAAGACTGTCATATCCCATCGGTTATTTTGGGGTATCATGAATTCTTCCCGGAATTTGATATGGTTGGTAACGATACGGCAAAGGGAACGGATTTGATTTTAAACCATCTGTATGAGTTAGGACACCGAAAAATCGGTTTTATTTGCGGTATTTCAATGCGTTCAACTTCGAATCGAAGGGTGAAGAGTTATCTGAATTTTATGAAAAAAAAGAAGATAGCCGTTGATAAGCAGTATATCATCCAATGTCATTATGGCCAGGAAAACGGATACGATGCGATGAAGCAGCTTATGGGATTGAAAACTCCACCAACAGCGGTTTATACAGGTAACGACATTATGGCGGTGGGGGCTTTAAAGGCTGCAAGGGATTTGGGGATAAAGATTCCTTCGGGATGCTCACTGGCGGGAATGGATGATATTTACCCGGCATCAATTACATCTCCAACACTAACGACGGTTGCAAAAGAAAAGTACAAAGTGGGGTGGCAGGCGGCTGTTTTTCTACTTGACCGGATCCGATCAAATGAGGAGATTTTACCGAGACAATTACTGTTTCCGCCAACCCTTGTTAAAAGAGAGTCCACTAGCAAGGTATAAAAGATAGGATTTATTTTTTTAATACAATTTGGGAACGTTCCCAAATCGGAAAATTACCATATCATTGGAGGTGCAACATGAAATTTGAAAAGAAATTCGTCGTGTTTTTTCTTGTATTGGCATTGATTTTTATGGGAATGAGTTTTGCAAAGTCTTATACCCTAACGCTTCTTCAACAGGATGTATCCCCTTATAATGAGGAAGAAATGGAATTCATCGCTTATCTCACGGAAAACTTTAAGAAAGAGACCGGTATCGACTTGACCCTTGAACCTGTCGCTGTTCCCAGCGGTAATTACTCGGAAAAAGTCAACCTGCTTCTGGCAGGCGGTACTTATCCGGACATCATCTGGTGGCGTGACGATGCGGAACTTCCGTATATTGATCAGGGGTTGCTGCTTGACCTGTCGGATTATGTGAACAACTCAGAGGTTTTCCAGGAAAAGATGCCTGAATGGAATAAGATGAGATTTGAAAACTACCCCTATCTCATTGCCATTACCCCATTAAGCCTCAGAATTGGTGTCACAAGAGAAGATTGGCTTGAAGAATCCGGGATTAACCCCGTGACGGTTGATGATTATTACAACCTTTTAAAATTCTACAAAGAAAACAAATCACAGTACGGTATGAC
>CAYOFT010000120.1:1979-5696 GCA_964403295.1 uncultured Thermotogaceae bacterium
CCTGGAAGGGAATATAATATTGAAGATGGGGAAATTGTAAGAACATCCAGGGGAGAAGGCTGGTGGCCAAGATTTTTCGAAAATCCCAATTGGGAAGCACCTATAGAATTGTACGGTAAGCCTGCTCAAGCTTCTATTGCCATTGTCAATGATATGTTTGAAGCGGACAATTATTTCCTCATGCCACAGGAATATGCCACAAAGTGGGATGAGATGAACAACCTTCAAAAGGAATATTCCATGAAGATCGTTCTGGGTGAGTTTAACATTGACAAATTCGATGAAATGGTTGAGAAATGGTATAAAGCAGGGGGAACACTTTATACTGAACTTGCTAACGAATATTTAAACAACAAATAAGTCTTATTTTCTTCCGCCTCCGATTGGGGGCGGAATGTCATTTACCCTTTATTTAAAAGTGGTGATCGTCTTTTGAAGAAAAGGCAAGTGACATTCTCATACCTGATATGAAAGTGGTGAAAACATGAAAAACAAAGTAAGAGGTGCATTGATTGGTGTGGCATTGGGTGATGCTTGGGGAGCACCTGTAGAAAAACTGTCACCTGAACAGATCAGAGAAATGTACGGCAAAATAGATTCCCTGGATTTTGAACATTATCGGGCAAAATCTCTGACTTCCGGTAAAGGGTACGGGAGAATCACAGATGATACGCTCATGACCATGTTTTTGTGCGATGTTTACGCCCAGGAAGGAAGGCACCTGGATGCGTATTCCATTTTTTCACTGGTTCAAAAGATCTACTTTGAGGAGATATGGATTCCGGAATACCAGAAAATCATGCCACTGATTGAAAGATTGTTTTACCCCGAAAAATACATATTTCTGAGTAATTACCTTGCCGCCAGAGATCCCAGAAGTGGAGGGGTTGGAAACATGGTTAACTGCGGTGCTGCCATGTATATGACTCCAATCGGTATCATAAACGCGTGTGATCCGTTGGGGGCTTATAACGAAGCTATTTCATTTGCTTCCGCCCATCAAACCAGTTATGGGCTTGAAGCTGCCGGAGTCTTCGCAGCGTGTGTGGCAGAGGCTTTTTCTCCGGATGCAACTGTTGAGTCGATTATCGACACAGCTCTTGCTTTGGCAAAAGACGGAACCAAAATGGCCATTAAAGACATCATTAATGCGGCAAAAGGACTCACAAATACCGAACAAACCCCGGAGCTATTCCATCAGGTACTTGCAAAATACTCTCCCATGGGTAATAATCTTTTCAGAGATCCGAATGAAGTGGGTAAACCTACTGAAAATTACTCGCCGTCAAGGCTCAAGGCCATAGAGGAACTGCCCATCGCATTGGCATACATTTTACTGAACAGCGGCGATCTTGAAAAGTCTATCGTCGGAGGTGTCAATTCAGGACGGGACACGGACTCCATCGGTGTGATGATCGGGGCGATTACAGGGGCGTTGAACGGAGTTGAAGCCATAAAAGAAAAACATATTAATAAACTCAAAGAGGCCAATCAATACGATTTTATTGAGATCAGCGATGAATTCTACAAAACGGTCTTACAAATACAAGAAGAGGATGAAAAAAAGGCGAAGGAAATCATCCAAAAAAGAAATCAACTGAGGGGATTAAAATGAAATATGGAACGGATTATTTAGAAAAAGTCTATGCGGGGCTTTTGGGTAAAATCATCGGTGTTCGATTGGGAGCACCCGTGGAGCCGCTTTTTTGGACAGCAGAGAAGATCCAAGAAGTCTTCGGTGACATAACAGATTATGTGAAACAGTATAAAAATTTTGCGGCTGATGATGATATTAACGGACCGATCTTTTTTATCCGAGCCATAGAGGATGCCTACCTGGAGAATAAGACCATTGATGCGGTGGATATCGGAGATGCCTGGCTGAACTATTCCGCCCAGGGACACGGGATGTTCTGGTGGGGTGGTTTTGGAACATCCACTGAACATACTGCCTATACCCATTTAATGAGTGGGGTAAAACCGCCGCTTTCCGGAAGCGCCCGGTTAAACGGAACCACAGTTGCCGAGCAGATTGGGGGGCAGATTTTTATCGATACATGGGGACTCATCTGTCCTGGAAATCCCAAAGAAGCTGCCAGACTTGCCGGTATGGCTGCCAGTGTTTCCCACGATTTGAACGGGGTGTATGGCGCATCCTATATCGCTGCATGTATAGCAATGGCTTTTGAGGAAAAGGATGTGGAAAAGATCGTCCTTGACTGCAGGCAACACATTCCTTCAGATTCAGAATACAAACAAATGATTGACGATGTTCATGATTTTTACACCAAGCATCCCGAAAATTGGAGAGATGCCTTGGCATATGTGAATCAGCAATATCCCCAAGAAAAGTATCCTGGTGTGGTTCATATTATTCCTAATTCTGCGTACATCATTATTGCCCTGCTGTATGGAAAAGGTGATTTTTCCAAGACGTTGGAAATCTCCGTTATGTGCGGTTGGGATACGGATTGCAATGCCGGGAATGTGGGAACGATCATGGGGGTTGCAAAGGGTTTAAAGGCCATTGACGAAAAATGGCGAAAACCCATTAATGATTTTGTTGCGGCCTCCAGTGTTATCGGTTGTCTGAATATCAACGACATTCCCACATTGGCAAAGCAAATCGCCACATACGGTGCTATCTACAACGATGAACAAATTGACGAAAGCCTGCAAGTCCCCGATCACATTCAATACGATTTTAAACTCCCCGGTTCCACTCATGCCATGCGGACTTTTCCCGAAAACATCGCAGTAGTCTCAAACCGTAACAGTGTTGATCCGGACCTTCCGGGAGCTCTGCAAGTTCGAATAAACTTCATGCGAAGAAATACACAAGCAAGGGTGTTTATGAAACCGTTCTATCGGAGAAAGGATTTCGACGATGAACGGTATATTCCTAATTTTTCGCCCATTGTCTATGCTGGACAAATCATGAAATGTTCGGTTATGACACAAGACATTGTCGGGATTCAAGAGTTGATTGTTAAACCCTATGTCATGGATACTACCGGCAAACGATTTGTTTCTGAAGCTGCTTGGAGACTTGAGAACGGCAATTCAGAGGTGATTGAATATCAGATTCCATCCGGGCTTGAAGGATCGATGATTGAAGAAGTGGGGATTGAGATCATCAACATGGGTCGAGATTCCTTTTACGGCAGTATTTTTATAGATTCCTTTGAGATTTCAGGAAAATGCGACTACACCATCAAATCCAACCGGCAGTTCAAAGAATTTGGAACGGTGACTCCCTATACCTGGCATAAGGGATTCTGGAATATGGAACAAGGCCTGATTCAGGGGATATGCTCGGATGAGGGTAACCTTTATACAGGCAACCTCAATTGGAAAGATTACGCATTTACTGGGAGCTTTTCAGTAGAACATGGTTCGAACGCTTATCTTGTTTTCAGGGCATCGGGAACGTTGAAATACTATTTGTTTGGGTTTGAAAATGGGCAGGTGGTCTTGAAAAAGATAAACAACAGCCTGAAAGCCGAAGATAAAGAGATGGTTCTCGCTAAAGTGCCATTCAACCTGGAAAATGGCAAACAATACGATTTAAAGATCATCTGTCATAAAGACTCCTTGGTGGGTATTGTGAACGGGGAGGAGATTTTGGAAGCAAGAGACGATTCTTACAAAAAAGGTATCGTTGGGTACAGAATCGAAAACGGGACCCGGATAATGATTGTTAAAAGTGCCATTAAG
>CAYOFT010000121.1:0-5679 GCA_964403295.1 uncultured Thermotogaceae bacterium
GCGTTTATTTTTGCGTTTGCTTTAAACACGAATTCCCCTTTCATTTGAGGGAATTCTTCGGTGTACTTTCCCTGTGAGTTAACAGGGGAATAGACCTCCAAGCCGTATTTAATCCCAGTGAGATAGTCATCTGCTCCATGCCCGGGGGCCGTATGAACACAGCCGGTACCGGTTTCCAACGTGACGTAGTCGGCTAACACAACCAGGGATTCTCTGTCCAGGAATGGATGAAGGGCTTTTTTGCCTTCCAATTCCTTACCCTTCCAAGTTTTTTCAAAGGCAACATCTTCAGCTCTGCCGATTTTTCTCATCAGTTCAGAGGTTAATTCTTTCGCCATGATCCATTTTTCACCGTCAACATCGAACTGAACATACTCAAAATCCGGATGAAGGGCGATAGCCAGGTTAGCGGGCAATGTCCATGGGGTGGTGGTCCAAATGATGATATAGGTGTTTGGTTCGTCTTTCATGGCGAATTTCACGTATATGGAATCGGATGTCTCATCAGCGTATTCAATCTCAGCTTCTGCAAGAGCCGTTTCACAGCTGGGACACCAATGTACGACCTTTTTACTTCGGTAAACATTGTCAGTTTCCACCAATGCCTTTAAGGTTTCCAGGACCTTCGATTCGTATTCTGGGTTAAGGGTTAAGTAAGGATTATCCCATTCTCCTGCAACACCAAGACGTTTGAAATCCTCCCGCTGGATATCCACGTATTTCATGGCATACTCTGCACATTTTTCTCTGATTTCCAGTTTGCTCATGTCGTTAATTTTACTACCCAGTTCTTTTGATACATGATGTTCAATGGGGAGACCGTGAGTATCCCATCCGGGAACGTATGGGGCTTTGAACCCCTGCATGGTTTTGTATTTGATAATAATATCTTTCAAAATTTTATTTAAAGCGGTTCCAATGTGAATCTTCCCGTTGGCATACGGTGGACCATCATGCAGGATAAAATCTTCTGCTGTTTTTCTGTTGTTTAACAGATAATTGTACAAATCCAATTTTTCCCATTGATCGAGAAATTCCGGTTCTTTTTTTGCCAATCCGGCTCTCATGGGAAATTTCGTTTTGGGTAAATTTAAAGTTTTTTTATATTCCATCTATTTAGTGTATATCATCTGTGATATACACCTTCACACCTCCCGGCTTATTTTATTCCCTTGGTTTTCAATTTTAAAAAGGCTAATAATCACTTACATAATCACAGCAATCGTTGAATCTCCTGTTTCAGGATGTTAAAATCAGAGCTTTTTACCACATAAGCATCTGCAGCCCATGAGGATAAATCCGCTTTGTAATGACTGTATGCAGTCAACAGAATAATCTTAACAGGCGAGCTCTTTTTCCTGATTTCACCGGCAAGCTCAAGTCCGTTCATATCAGGCATTTCAATATCAACAGTGATTAAATCATAATCGTTTTTGTCGATTTTTTCAAGACACTCTTTTGCATTGGCAGCTGTGTCGATATCGTATCCCTCGTCTTCCAGTTCTTCTGAGATCAAAAAACGCATATTGTCTTCGTCTTCGACAATGAGTATTTTCTGTTTTTCCATAATCTATTCCTCCTGTTCTGATAGCTTTATGGGTATTTCAATGATAAATACCGTGTATTCCCTGTCTTTTCTGACTTCCGTTTCTATGGTTAAACTACCATTATGTTCTTCTTCAATAATCTTTTTGGTGATAGGAAGTCCCAAACCCGTTCCGGATGTTTTTGTGGTGAAAAAGGGTGAAAAGATCTTATCTTCCGTCTCTTTATCCAGAACCTCTCCATCGTTTAAAAATTTAATTTTCAAAAAATCACCCTGCTGCTCTGTTACGATTTCGATGTATCCTTTACAAGCATCGATTGCATTTTGAATGAGATTGATCATGGCTTGCTTAATTCGACTGACATCCACCATAATATCCACTGAACTCACGGTCTTCTTTAACTGGATTCCTTTAGAATCTATTTTATCTTCATACAATGTGACCAGGTCATCGATGACATTGTTAATGTTAACCATGTCAAATTCCAATCGT
Organism: uncultured Thermotogaceae bacterium; assembly: GCA_964403295.1. Taxonomy (GTDB): domain Bacteria; phylum Thermotogota; class Thermotogae; order MWEM01; family MWEM01; genus JASUTC01. The sequence continues at coordinate 2,040 of CAYOFT010000121.1, forward strand.
TTCAAAGGACGGCTGAATTCCAATATTTCTTCAACAATCTTTTCAAGACGCTTGACTTCACTTTCAATGATACTCAGATACTTAAAAGTTCTTCTTTCTTCTCCGGCTTCCAAAGATTTGGACATCCTTTGTGTAAATCCACCGATAACCGAAAGAGGGTTTCTGATTTCGTGAGCCACTCTGGCTGACATCTCTCCCAGAGTAGACAATTTTTCGCGTCTTCGGATCTCATTTTCCATCAGTTTCTTTTGGGTAACATTGTCGAACATGATGATGATACCCTCTATTCTTTCTGAATCCGTGTAGCGTAATGGGGTGAACTTAATGTCAAAAAAGGTGGTTTCTCCTTTGACTTTCATTTCGTATTCGGTTAAAACAATGGTGTCCTTGGTTTCATAAACTCTTTCTGCAACATTTTCCAAGTCTTCAAAACCGTGTTCAATGTTGTCAAAACTTAAGCCCAGGACTTCTTCTTTTCTGTGTTTAAATACCGATTCAGCACGCCTGTTCCATTCACGGATTTTGTCCTCTCGGTCTAAAACAATAATTGCCACATCCAAACTTTCAAGTATGCTGGTTGTAAATTCTTTATGATAATTCAAAAGGGATGTCTGTCGTTCCAAAGACAAGGTTTTTGATTTCAACTCTTCATAATTTTGAACGTTTTCAATAGCCAAACCGGCATTATCAGCGAATATTTTTAGCACATCGATTAAATTAACAGAAATTTCTTTTCCAGAAAATCGATTGTCCAGAATTAAGACACCTACCGTCTCGAATCGCCCGACCAAAGGAACAACTACAAATTCTTCCGTTCCCAATAACGTTGCCAGCTCCCGGTATTCATTACCCCATTCTTCAACGATCTCAGGGATGACTTTCACGATTTTTTTTCTAACAACTACTTTTTCAAATACAATATGGCTTTTATAAGGGAAAACGCGGCTTTTAATGGCATGATCACTATAATCGTCAATGTCCATTGTTAAAGCCTTTTCTCTAAGGTATTGAGTGAAGTTACCCAATCCGTAATGTTGGTTTGATGAACTGCCGATTTTCAATGCCATCTCATCTTCACTCATGATGCCCATCCAGTATTTGGCTACCAACGTTTGATTGCGATCATTTTTTTGTAAAAGCAAGGCCCGGTCAAAGCCTAAACCCCTTTCAGAGGTAATGCCCAGAAGCATAATGCTTTGAATATTCCTCACGTCGTAACTTTCTCTCATGGCACGGTTGATGTAAGTCATATTTTTCAGCCACTGAACCTGTTCTTTTTGTTGGGATAACAAACGTTCATTGGCTAAAGTCAGAGCCCTGAATTTTTTGTTTTCACGGGATAATTCTGTTACATATTTTAATTTTGACACGCCTAAAGATATTCTGCTGGCAATATCTTCCAGAAGGGCCAAATCGATTTCATCAAAATGCTTGTAAGGCCTGTATAGGGGTTGATCTTTACGGTTGATTAAAATGATGACACCGTAGATATCGTTATCATGGTACAAGGGAGCTGCAATAGCGGATTTAATATCCACATCCAACATATCTAAAGCTGCTCGCGGATCTTTTTTAGCTGAAATTGAAAGTACTGGTTCCCTGTTGTCAAAGCACCAGCCCACCATACCGTGATTAACGGGAATGGTTTTTCTTAATATTTGTTTTTCGCGGATACCGTACCAATATTTAATTTCCAGCTCATCATTATCGTTTTTAAGCCATATTGAGGCGTTTTCAACATTTAGCATGGTACAGGTCATATTCATGGATTCTCGGTAAAGTGTTTCTTCATCTCTGGATTTGTTTACCAATTCGTGTAATCGCGTTAGAGAAAGTAATTTACCGGTATTTTCCTTGAACAACCGGTTTTCAATAGATAATTTGACAATCTTTCCAATTGAACGAAGGAGATCTGTCAGATTAACGAGATTTAGGCTTTCAACATCATCTTCGTAACCAAAAACAATCATCCCAACAAACTGATGGTTATCAATTACGGGAAAAAGAGATAATTTCGGAGCGTTAAGAAATTCAAAAGCAGCTTTTCCCGATGCATCTTCAATTTTAACGATATTACCCCTTTTAAGCTGTTGATAATTTGGAATATCTGCGACCTTTATCTTCAAAACTTTCACAAGAGATTTATCAAGCGTTGAGATACCAAACAAACGAAAAGCCTGTTTCTCATTTTCAAAGATAAAAACACCACATTCATTTGCTGAAAAATTATATGATAATTCCTCAGCCAGTTCATTAACACCTTCATCTGAATTGACAATATCAAGGTTTAAAAGGGTTTTAAACAGTCTTAACTGATTAAACAACTGATCACTCATAAAAAAACTCCCATTGGCTATTTAGCCATTTAAAGGGTAAAAACACAGCCGGTAAACATTCATTGGATTGAGTGTTTCGGTTAAGGGAATTATATCATAACCGTGTTGTTTATCAGGCTGATATGCAAATAATTTCAAAACTGGTAGATGATGAAAGAAAATGTTTCGGTATAACATAAACCTTTATTTTGTTGTTTTGGATAATAAAAAAGAGTGAAAGTATTATTTAAGAGTGCTTTCAAAGCTTTTCATACCCGGTTGGTATAATTGTTAATACTCGACAAAGACCCCTTTTTTTGTTATTATATCCTTGAATAAGGTTTAAAAAAACAATAGGCGTTAACATATTTAGGAGGGATGGTAAATGATTAAAAAAAATTACATTCTTGCACCGGGACCCACACCCGTACCAACGGAAGTATTGCTTGCAGGCGCACAGGAAACAATTCACCACAGAACACCTCAATTCTTAAATCTACAAAAGGAAACTTTAGAAAAAGCAAAGATCCTTTTTCAAACTAAAAATGATGTTCTGGCCATGGTTTCAACAGGAACCGGAGCGATGGAAGCTGCTGTAGCAAACACAGTGGCCAAAGGCGACAAGGTTATTGTTGTTGATGGTGGAAAATTTGGAGAAAGATGGGCAGAGTTATGTAAGGCATTTGAAGCGGAAATTGACTTGATTAAATTGGAATGGGGAGATTATGTCAAGCCGGAACAGATTAAGGCAGCCCTTGAGAAGAATCCAGATACTGTGGCTGTTTTTGCCACGCAAAGTGAAACCTCAACGGGAACCGTCAACCCCATCGAAGAAATTGCAGCTATTGTAAAGGATTACAAAGCATTGTTGGTTGTTGATTCAGTCAGCGGATTGCTTGCAGAACCCCTCAAGATGGATGAATGGCATGTAGACATCGTTGCAACGGGTCTTCAGAAAGGCGTTATGCTTCCTCCGGGATTGGCTTTGATTACACTCAGTGAAAAGGCCCTTGCCAGAATCAACGAATGCCCCAACAAAAACAAATATTACTTTGACTTGAAGAAATACAGTAAAAAATACCCCGATTCCCCATACACAGCCGGTGTTAACCAGATTTACCAACTCAGTGCCGCTTTGAAAATGGTTGAAGAAGAAGGTATGGAAAACGTCTGGGAAAGACACCGAATCCTTGCAGACGCAACAAGAGCCGGAGTAAAAGCAATGGGTCTTGAATTATTGTCCAAAAAACCTGGAAATGTAACGACCGCCGTTCTTGCACCAGTTGATACCGGAAAACTCACTAAACTCATGCGAGACAAATACG
>CAYOFT010000122.1:0-5614 GCA_964403295.1 uncultured Thermotogaceae bacterium
GTCCCTTTATCCTTTTCAGAGAGCACCTGAATAGCCCCCCCCAATTTCTCCCATTCACTCTTAACTGCTGACAAACCGGTCCCTCTTCCGGAAACTAAATCAACGTTATCTTTTGTACTAAAACCATCAAGAAAAATATACTCAAAAATCGCTCTCTCTTCCATATTTTCTTCTTTTCCAGGATCTATTAGCCCCATGTCAATTGCCATTTTTGTGATCTGTTGGATATCCAACCCCCGGCCATCATCATTGATTTCGATGGAGATATTAGAATCATTGTCTTTTACATTAACACTAATCCTGCCATATTGAGACTTGTTCAACATAATTCTTTCTTCAGTGGTTTCAATCCCATGATCCAGGGCATTTCGAAAAATATGGATTAATGTGTCAGCCCATTTACCCATTTTTTTAGGATCAACAAAAACTTCATCTCCTACAATAGCAAGAGGGTGAATGGTTTTTCCAAGCTTTTCAGAGATATTGTCTACCACATAACGATAATAGTTTAAAAATTCTTGTATTTTCATTTTTTCGAGATAAGACAGAGAATCATCGATTTTGCCATGATAGTCATTCGGAACATATTGTTTTAAGAGTTTTTTCACTGTATCGATTTGTTCCGGATATATTCTTAAAAAACGATCGTCTTTGAAAAGTTTGGTTTTTTCACAAGGGATGCAATCTGCCAACTCGTTCTTAATAATTTCCTCTTCCTTATTCAGCCAGCTGCACATTTCTTTTTCATTAAACAATGGCATCTTGTCTGGTTCAGAATCTTTATCTTTTAATTGTATAGAATATTCTTGTAAAACGTCTTCAACCTCATGTAGCTTTTTTTCGATGTCACGAAGACCAAAACTTGCAAAACCACCCTTGAAGGTATGCATTCTTCTTTTTATGAGATTAATGGTTTCTTGAGTTTTGGATTGTGCTAAAAGGAGCTTCAAGTCGTGTGTCACAAATTGGCGGTAATCTGTTGACATTCTTCGAAATTCTTCCAAATTCAACATGATCTTGATGATCTTGGACAGCTTATTCCTTTCCGCTTCAATTCTGTTCTCCAATTCGATCCTTTTTGTCACATCGGTTAAGACAATCATCAACTGCATCTCTCCAGGAATAGCATCATCAATCCACTTGTATTCTAACTCAATAAACAAACCGTGGATAATTAATTTCTCCGGTAATAATGAGAGATACGCTTCTCGTTTCAAATCGTCTTCCTCTCGTTGTATGGCAGAAATAATCTTCTCGAGAAATGCTGCCTCTTCTTTATCCTGCGGATATAACAAGGCAGGAAAAAAGGCATCATTAATATCCTGATGGAATATGCGCTTGCATTCCTGGCTGAAAGTGGGTTCAACCCTGAGCATCTTGTCCAGTGTTAAAAATCCCTGTTCGGTGTTGTTTAAAATCATTTTTAAATCTCTCATCGTATAATTGAGTTCTTGTGTTCTCTCAAGTACCTTTTCTTCCAGTGTATTATTTAATGCTTCTATCTCCTGATAAGATGTTTCCAATTCTTCATTGACTGCTCGAACTTCTTCCAGCGATTCGGACAACTCCATTCTCAAACGCCTTTCTTCTCTGTAGTTTTTGATGAAATGATACGTAAAAAAACTGCCAAAGACAAAACTCATAATCATCAAGGCGTTTTGTTGCATGGTTGGAAGTGGAAAAGTGTGAAAAAGAGATCGAAAATAAAAATCACACAAAATGGAAAACAAAAGAATAAAAAGCGAGATTTGCAGCAACTTGATTTTTGTATGCTTTACTGACAAGTAAATCATATAAAGATTCATAAACAGGAAGTAGACAATTGAAACCCGATGCTTCATTTCCAGCGAGTACGGAACAAGATAATAATGCAATAGCACAAAAGGAACACCGATCCAAAGATATTTAGTCAGTCTAAATCGCTTTAGGATGTAATATTCCAACCCTTGAAACAGAAAAATAAAAGATACTAACATCAACAGGGGTACAAAATAATCATAAATCACACTGCCTTGAAACAAGTTCGTATTAAAAGCAATGATAATCAAAGCCAGGTAAATGGCTTGCAATAACTCACCGATACCAATATTCAAATAGGATTTTCGTAGTGAACGCATATTATTGCCAATGACAAACATCAAAAAGACAATCACCAATTGGACACCAACAGCCAGAATAAAGATATAAGACTCAACAAAATTAACTCTGAATATGCTTTGTTTGATGATTTCAGCGTTAGCCAACATGGGTGGATAGGCCAAATATATACCCTGAGGCCCTTCTGCAGTAATGGCAATTTCTATCGTTTCATCTAATAAATCCTCGGGAATCTGATAAGACAAGAAAATATAAGGGGGAGGATTCTTCTCCATTTCCTCTTCAGGATTAAGGTTAGCGATGACTTGTCCATTGATTAATATTTGTCCCAGAATCGTTGGATAAACCGAAAAGGTTAAAAAATCTCGGTTTGGCGGCAAGGCTATGGTTTTTTTGATGGTAATTTCCTCACCCTCACGGATCACATGAGAAATCGGAAAAGATCCCGATACCTCTTCATCATTTATCGTTACTTGCCAATCACCGGTCAGCGGTTCCAGTCGACTGGTTGCATAGAGCATGGTTAATAAAAACAAAATCCCCGCAAAAAACAGGAAGCCCAGCAACATGGGCTTGAAATAAGGGATTATATTTTTTGTCAAATTATTCACAGTCCCCACCGGATTTTTCTTTCCTTTTTTTGGCAATGAATTGGACCCATTTTTCAGCCAACTGCGGATCAAACTGAACACCGGCATGCCGAATGATTTCGTTTATCGACTCCGGATAATTTAAACCCTTTTTATACACTCGCTCTTCTCGCATGGCGTCCCAAGAGTCTGCCAGGGCAAGTATTCGAGACTCAAATGGGATTTCTTCACCTGTTAATCCCTCAGGATACCCTTTCCCGTTGTATTTCTCATGATGGTATTTTACATATTTGGCTATTTCATTCATCGTCACACTTTGACTGAAAACATCATAACAGTATTCAGGATGCTTTTTAATGAGTTCAAATTCCTCCGGAGTCAATCGGGTGGGTTTGTTCAAAATGGTATGAGGGATTAAAATCTTTCCCAAATCGTGAATGATTCCCGCCCAGTAAAGATCTTGAGCCTTTTTTGAACCTAATCCCAAATATTCTGCAAACCCAGAGGCAAGTTCAGCCACGTTTTCAGAATGTCCCCGGGTATAAGGATCGTGTTTTTCCAACAAACGAATCATGGAGTAAACCGTTTCCTTTTGAATCTCATTTTCCAGTTCTGACAATTCATGAATCATCAAAAAGCCCTGCAGGAAATTCATAAAATATACCGCCGTCCGATAATCCTCTTCAGTCAACTGGCGGCCATTTTCTGTGGTATAAAAGGTTAAATGTCCGTAGTATTGATTCTTTGAAAAAACAGGTAAAATGAGACTTTGACTAACGTTGCTTACTGTTGCTTCAAACCCCTGGAATGCGCGTTCTCTTTCACTGAAATTTAATGGAAACGTTTGACCTTCATAATTTTTCAACGTTACTTTTGTATATTTCATAAACTTTTGAGCATCGATTCCCATTTGATTTAAAAACGCCTTGTCATAGCCCTTTGTATCGATAAACTTTAATTTCCCATTTTCAATTAATGATGCCAGACCATAATCCACATCCTGAAGGATCTCGCAAAGTTTACGAAAGCATCTGATCAAAAATTCCTCCGTATCATCCACATACAACAGAAAGTCTGGGACACTCAATAATTCTTCTATACGATTCAAAAGAACTTGATTCTCATTAACGCTATCTTCAAGCTCTTCATTAATGGCTTCCAATTCGGCATAAGAATCCTTGACTTCATGACGCATGGCAAGAAAATTTGTAAAAATCGTATCAATTTCCACTATATCCGTTTCAATTGGATGGGGTTCTGAATCCTTATGAGACAATCCGAAATCCTTGATGTTTCTTGCCAGCAAAGAAATTGGCTTTGTGACCTTTTCGGCTAATTTTACAGTGTTTCTTTTAATCCTGAGATAATGGAAGAAAACAACCGCGAAAAGCAATACAAATATCCCAATGGCAATAAGTGAATAGTAAAAATGCGTGTCAAGCATCAGATCATATGCCCCGTATTCGGTGTTGATCCGATAGTATAAAGTACTTGTCAGAAGATTTTTTAAGACCAATACAGCTTCTTCTTTCTTAGCAGATGTATCTAAATAATTATAGTCTCGTTCTTCTAGGAACGGTTCTCCCCAAATGATATCATCATAATTCTTATACAGCGTCAGCTGATTAAATTGATTACCAAAGATTTCCATTCCCGATCTCTCAATGAATTCTCTTAACCCTTTAAACTTAATACCCGTCTCAAATATCACGCCATCCGGTAGCTTGATGTAGGAATAAAGCCTCAATTCACCCGTTAGCGTCTCGTCATTGAGGATGTCCAGAAATATTTCTCCTACCTCAAGTTCCGTCAATCTGACCCAAAAGTAATCAAAAACGGATAAATCCAACCCAATATCCTTCTCGAAATCACTTTCAAAAACAATCCCATCTTCTGATATGCGATAGTAATTGATTTCCTCTATCTCTAATTTTTCAAAATCTACGGCCCCCACAGCAGCTTTAAAATCTTCCATAAAAGAATCGCCAAAAGGCACTTTAATTGTGTTTGCATCATCATATTTATTGAATTCACTTTGAAATAACCGACTAATAACGGGATTATATTTGGATTCAATCTCCTGAAGCGGAGCCCTCAACCGCTCCACATACAACATCATCTTCAAAGAAAGAATCTCCTTTTCTTTATTATAGAGAAAGACCAAAACACCAATAGAGGCAACTAAACCAAAGATAATCAATGGCACAACAATTGTCTTATATAATTCACTCGCTCTCGATAACAAAGCCGTCCGAAAATCCCTCATTCAACAATTCACCGCCATTGCCTGGATAGTTACTCCAACAAATACACTCACATCCAAAAAAAAACGTTCTTGAGTGCAAGAGGGCTACATGATTTCTAGTAAAACATATTCATAAACTCATTTAAGGAAATACCATCCCATTACTTAAATCATACTTAGAGTTCTATTACTCATAACCTTCTAGAACTACTCCTAAAAGAGAAAAATAACAAAAATCCCCTCCTACGGAGGGGTGCCCCGTAGGGGTGGGGTGGGTTTAAGTGGAATAACATGAAATACAATGTATAGTATTTTTGTACAAAAAAAATTCAACCATACACTCTTCCCTTCATTTCTCAACCCTCTCCTGTCTTCTCCCACCACCAACAAATCAAAAAAATTATAACATATATACAAACCACTCCGCTAATCGAGTAGGGTAATGTCCGAGGTATCCCTCGGACACTATCCCTCTCAGTCGAGTAGCCAAAGGGAATTTCACCCCAAGGCTCTCACAGATCCGTACGTGAACCTCTCGGTTCATACGGCTCCTATCATCCACTCATACAACCGTTACCCATAGAAAGCCCAATGTGCGAACATGCAGGGCTCTCTTTTTCTAACTTCCAATAGCCATTCTTCAGCTCTACGCCGGTGTTTGCGAAACCGTTTGAATTTGCAC
>CAYOFT010000123.1:0-5531 GCA_964403295.1 uncultured Thermotogaceae bacterium
CTCTACATCGCCTGCGGCATATCCGGAGCCCTGCAACACATCGCCGGCATGCAGGAAAGCGACTTTATCATCGCCATCAACAAAAACGAAGACGCCCCCATCATGAAAATAGCAGATCTAGCTATTGTCGGGGACGTCCATAAAATTTTACCCGAGATGATTGCAAGACTGGAAGGATAAAATGTATCACAATAAATCACGGGGACAGGGCCACCGATACGCGGAATTTGAGAAACAAATTCCTTAATCAGTGTACCTGTCCCCGCGATACATATCCCCGTGATTTTTGTATAATCCCTTTATCTCCAATAAAAAAGGCAGACCGAAAGGTCTGCCTTTTTTATATTTCAAAATCTTTCAAGTATTATTCAAGCCAAACTTTAACGTAATCCCAGTTGTCGTTCATCCATGCTCTTGCAACATCCTCAGGTTCTTCATCACTTTCAGCGATGGCACCCATTAAGTCTCCAAGATGCTGGGAATCCATGTAGAAATGGGTCAGGAACTGGGCCACTTCCGGCATGTCTGTGATTAGGTCTCTTCTGGCGATGGTATGAATGTTTTCAACGGCGCCATAAACAGCATTTTTGTCTTCTAAAAATTTCAGATCCCATTTAGCAAATTTCCAATGGGGCTGCCATCCTGTTACCGCTACCCATTCGCCATCTTTAACAGCACTGGCGATACTGGCGGTCATAACCGGTCCGGAACTTTCAACCAATTCGATGTCAAGATCATATTCATCAATGGCTCTTACCGTTGCCTGCATGATGCCGGCACCCGGATCGATTCCAATTATTTTGCCGTCAAATTTGTCTTTGTGCTGGTTCATTTCTTCGATGGAATCGATTTCTACATATGTAGGCACAACAAGTCCAATTCTGGCACCTTCAAAGTTGAAACCCAAATCGGTGATGTCTTCTCTGAACTGTTCCTTATAGCTTGCATGTGTTACAGGAAGCCATCCATCTAAAAATGCATCCTGGAATCCCCTTGCGATTGAAGCGTAAACAACTCCGGGGTCAGCCATGGTCATGTCAACATCATACCCCATTTTATCTTCCAATACCACTTTTACCAAATTTGTCATGGCAATACCTTCTGCCCAGTTAACGTAAGCAAGCTTAACTGTTTTTGCTCCGAGAATTGTCAGAGCAAGCATCATCACTGTCAATAATACTACTAATTTCTTCATGAATCATTCCTCCTTAAAGTTTTTTCTTCTTCTTTTTTCCGAGAGCCTGTGTAATTCTGTCCAATACCATGGCCAGAATAACCACTGCAATACCACTCTCAAAACCTAAACCTATTTTATACTGTGTAATCCCGGAAAGTACCTTTCCACCAAGTCCACCGGCACCGATCATGGATGAGATAACAACCATGGATAATGACAACATAATGGTCTGGTTAATACCTGCGAAAATAGTGGGTGTTGCCAATGGAATTTCCACTTTAAATAACTCCTGAGCGCCTGTTGAACCAAACGCCTGAGAGGCCTCAATAACCTCTTTGGGGATCTGTCGGATTCCTAAGTTGGTAAGTCTGACAACCGGTGGCATGGAAAAGATAATCGTTGCCACTGCACCGGGGACTTTCCCAAGGCCGAAAAACAACACTGCCGGTATCAGGTACACAAACGCCGGCATGGTCTGCATGAAATCAAGGATGGGTCTCATAATTTTATTCACAACATCATTTTTAGCGGCCCAGATACCCAAGGGAATACCAATTAGAAGGGCAATAAAGGCTGCACTAATCACAAGGGCCAACGTTTCCATGGTTTCAGGCCATAGCTTCATGGTATCCACTATAAAGAGTCCGATAAGGGTGAATATTCCCACACCCCTTCCGGCAACAAACCATCCCAAAAAGCCAAGAATGGCTATCATCACCAAAGGTGGTGGTAACAGGAACAGAGTTTCCAAGCTTGACACAATAAAGTCTACAAACCAGTTGATGCCATCAAAAAAAGGCTCCCAGTTATCCGTCATCCAATTCACTATATTTTCAAATACTTCTCCAATCGGTAATTCAAACATTTAATCCACCTCCCCTATAATTCCGGAGAGTAAGTCTACTTTATCGATAAATCCCATCAGTCTGCCGTTATCCACAACGGCAATGGGATGTTCTGTATCAACGGCTACCACCGACATATCGTATATGGAAGTGTCTTTATTCACCGTCTCAACCGTTTGAACGATTTTTGTGATATCCTGATGGCCTTCTTTCACAAAGGCAACGATATCATCAATGGTGATCACCCCTTTAAACTCTTTCTTTTTGGTTGTTACAGGAATAACTGTCATATCGTTCTTTCTCATTCTTCTTAGTACAACCTTTGCCGCTTCACTAGGCAAAGCCTTTTCCAAAGGTTTTCTTAAAATGGTATCGGCTGTAATCACCTTTGTTCGGTCTACATTTTCAACGAAATCTTTGACATACGAATTAGCGGGATTGGTTAATATTTCTTCACCGGTCCCAATCTGTACGATTTTTCCATCTTTCATGATGGCGATTCTGTCTCCCAGCTTCAAGGCTTCATCCAAATCATGAGTGATAAAAACGATGGTCTTTTGCAAATCCTCCTGCAATTCCAGCAACTGGTCCTGCATATCCTTTTTGATTAACGGGTCAAGGGCTGAAAATGCCTCATCCATCAACAGTATATCCGGGTCATTTGCCAGAGAACGGGCCAACCCCACGCGCTGCTGCATGCCTCCACTCAATTCATCGGGATAACTCTCCTCGTATCCTTTTAAGCCTACAAGTTCCAACTTTTCATAGGCCATTTTTCGTCTGGTTTCTTTGTCTACGTTCTGAACCTCCAAGCCATACTCAACATTTGAGCAAACAGTTCTGTGAGGGAACAGGGCAAAATGTTGAAATACCATGGACATCTTTTTTCTTCGCATGTATCTCAAATCTTCTTTTGAAGCGCCTACAATTTCATCGCCATCAACAATTATCTGACCGGATGTGGGATTGATTAAACGGTTCAAACAACGGATCAAAGTAGATTTGCCACTTCCGGACAACCCCATGACGACAAAGGTCTCCCCTTCCATGACTTCAAAAGAAGTGTTATTTACACCCACGGTGTTTCCTGTTTTATCTAAAATTTCATCTTTGGTCATCCCCTTTTCAAGCATAGGAATGACACGTTTTGGCGAATGTCCAAAAATCTTGTAGATATTTTCAACCTTAATTTTGATCTGACTCAAAAACAGACCTCCTTTCAGCAAAACACTGCTACACGTTTTCATAAACGGCAGTTTATTTTATGATTTTCTTTTTTTTTGCGATGTTTTCTCCAACAAAAAAACAACCCTAACAGGTGTTTTATGATTTGATATTCGCAACATCAAATAACCTTGGTTTTAACCAGGCAAGTGAAACCATTATAACATTTATATATAACCATAAGAATATGAGAATGAAAAACTTTTGTAAAATAAGTTACGATGATTGGTAACATAACGAAGGTGTTTGCTTTTTATTAGGAAACAGTATAAAATACCTTCGACAAGGGGGGGATCCTATGATCTATCTGATACTAGCTATCCTATGCAGTTCATCCATCGCATTGATTTTTAAATTTTCCGAAACCAGCAATATGAACAGATTTGTCGTGACGACATCTAATTACTTGATCGCCTTTACAACCAGTCTCATTTTAGTCTTCATCGAAGGAACTCCATGGTCCTTCTTTTCATTCTGGTTGGGAACATTGGCAGGGGTCTTTTTCTTCCTTTCTTTTTATTTGTATCAAAGAAGCGTAAGAGAAAGTGGCGCCTCACTGTCCGGAGCATTTGGAAAGATGGGCATCCTCATCCCAATGATTCTCTCTGTCATTATTTGGAACGAAATACCCGCCCTCATTCAATGGATCGGAATCGGATTGGCATTGTTATCGATCATTTTGGTGAACCTCCCATCAAAAAGAGAAAAGAAAACGTTTCATATCGATTTGATCTTCCTCTTTGTTTTCGGAGGCATGGCTGAATTTTTCAACAAAATCTTTCAAAAATACGCAGCACAATCTTCCGATAAAAACGTATTCCTGTTTTTTGTATTCTTTTCAGCATTTATCATCAGCCTAAGTTTTTCGTTGTTAAAGAAAAATCGTAGGAAATTCGAAACCAAAGACTTTCTCACAGGATTGGCAGTAGGCGTTCCCAACTTGTTCTCATCTTTTTTCCTCATCATGTCATTGGATCACATCAAAACCGCCGTCGTCTTCCCCATATACAGCGCCGGCAGCATCACATTAATCACTCTTGCCAGCACCATCTTTTTCAGAGAAAAATTGAAGTTAAAAGAAAAACTCTCCATCGTAGTAACCATCATCGCCCTGATTTTGGTGAATCTGTAACCATATTTGTAGGGGCAACCCTGGTGGTTGCCCTTTTCTTGAGGTTCTCTTATTTTTTCAAAACTGGTTTTTGGGCAACCACAGGGGTTGCCTCTACATTGTTCTTGGGTTTTGAAGTTTTACGATTTTGAGGTTTTCGATCTTCGTAGGGGTGCCCCTTGTGGGTACCCTGAGATTCAATTTTTATCATCACCCATTGTGGTATCTCTCGTGGTCGCTCTCGTTTTTATTTGATTTTTTTAATTTTTTCAAGACAATTTTGGGTACCCACAAGGGGCACCCTTACATTATATGTTGAATCTCCAAAATATTTTTAATAATAATATTTGTCTTTCAGCCAATTTTCAGGATTCCTACGAATATATTCTTTAATTTGATAATATTCCTTTTCATCTTGAATGATATGTTCATAATAATTTCTTTGCCAAAGCCTTCTATCAAACTTAGGCCAATTCTTTTCTTTTACACCTTTAATATACTCTGTTGTCGTCTTAGACTTAAATCCACCCACCATATCACCCAAGAATAAACCATCATTGGGAATCTCTTGTTTGTCCTTTTTCTGTAAAATACAATGAACATGATTGGGCATAACGATGTACTCGTCTGTTTCTATATCCATATACATTTTAGGAAGATTTTTAAAAATCTTTTCGATCATCATTGCTACTTCATTGGGATAGAAAACTTCTTCTTTTATTGTTCCGAAATATGTTTTTTTATTTTGAGTGCAAATGGTAACATAATAATATCCGGCTCGTGAATAATCATAATGTTGTAAGCGCAGGTTTTTTCTTTGATGCCTTTTAGGAGTATCGTTCATTTTTATCCTTTATAGGGCAACCACAAGGGTTGCCCCTACAGATTGTAGGTTTTTTTTGGCTAAACTAGCGTTGTCCCTATATTTATTGGTGGTTTTCAATTTTCGTAATATAGGTAGGGGTGCCCCTTGTGGGTACCCGGGTGTTTGGTTTTTTCCCTTGTTTCATACCCTTTTAGGGCAACCACGAGGGTTGCCCCTACAGGTTGTAGGTTTTATTTTGGCCACACTAGCGTTGCCCCTATATTTATTGGTGGTTTTCAATTTTCGTAATGTTTGTAGGGGTGCCCCTTGTGGGTACCCGGGTGTTTGGTTTTTTCCCTTGTTTCATAC
>CAYOFT010000124.1:0-5511 GCA_964403295.1 uncultured Thermotogaceae bacterium
CTCTTCCTTCAATTATCTCCATTGCATCACTTATAATGATTTGATCTACGGTGTTGTTGACACTTGAATAAATGAACAATGTCAATGCAGCAAGAGAAATAATGGAAATCAGCAAAATCCATGTCATGATTCTCCATTTTATACTTTTGAATTTAAACAAAAGAACACACCCCCGTTTTAGTATTGTTGTAATTTCATTATACTATATTTAAACGGGGTCTGTATATAAACTTCTTTTTATGTGTTTTTGTGAAGTCGCAATACTTTTCACGTTTATGTAAGAAAAGTGTTTTTGACAAATCTAATATCTCATATGTAAAAAATAATGCCAACTGGATTTCCCATCGAAAATATCTTCTATTTGGCGGATTCTTAACAGTTCGAAATCTGTAAACAGGTTTAATATATCCTGAATATTCACATAAAAATGGGGCAGAAAATTGCCATCCTGTTCTTCTTTTAAACGGACGTTTTTATCGATTACTTTTACACTGGGAGAATTGGCAGAATATGACCAGGTGTTTTTTGAAATCATTGTAATATAAACCTCACCGCCCGGTTTTAAGATGCGTTTAGTGTTTTCAATCACCCGATCCATCCCCATTGAATCCACATGATACACCGAATGATAAGCCAAAATGGCATCAAAGGTGTTATCCTCAAAAGGTAAATCCACAACATCTCCCTGAACGGCATGAACAGTAAGATTTTTCTTTTCAGCCTTTTTGTTCAAGACATCCAGCCCATATTGAGACAGGTCAAATCCGGTAACATTGAAACCGTTTTCAGCAAAAAGGATACAATGTCTTCCCATTCCACAACCCAGATCCAGGATATGCTTGAATTCTTTCTCCTTCCATCTGTGAACAAAGTAATAGATATCCTCTGCAGGCTCATGCCAAAAGTCGTCTTCCACCTTTTCCCAATCCCATGCTCTATTTTTCACCATATTTCACCTCGTTTTAAAAATCAAAACCTATTATAACAACTTCCAATTCCATGATAAAATATAATCAGCAAAACGAATTAAAAAGGGGGATATAACAGTGAACAAAATCATTGAAAGCCTTATGAACAGAAAGTCTGTCAGGTTGTTTGAGAAAAGAGAGATTTCTCAGGAAAACAAAGAACTGATACTAAAAGCAGGAACAGCTGCACCTACAGCCGGGAATCAACAGCTCTATACCATACTGGATATAAACGATCAGGGATTAAAAGACAAATTAGCTGTTACCTGTGATAATCAACCATTCATCGCCACTGCACCGTTGGTACTCATCTTCTGTGCCGATGCCAAAAAGTGGTACGATGCCTTTATCGAAGCAAATACCACCCCCAGAAAACCCGGTGTGGGAGACCTTTTACTGGCAGTCAGCGATGCGAATATCGCCGCACAAAACGCCGTTGTGGCTGCTGAAAGCCTTGGGATCGGTTCCTGTTATATTGGTGACATCATGGAAAACAGAGAAGAACATAAGCAACTCCTCAATCTTCCCGACTGGGTATTTCCCGCAGCTATGCTGGTCTTTGGCTATCCCACACAACAGCAGCTAGAAAGACAGAAGCCCCAACGGGCGGATATGCAATACATCGTCCATGAAGACGGTTATAAGTCATTAACCGGCCAACAACTCCGGGAAATGTTTGACAACAAAACCGGTAACAAAACCTATGAAGAATGGATGAAAGCATTTTGTGAAAGAAAATACAATTCTGATTTTTCACAGGAAATGACCCGTTCTGTGATGGAGTATTTGAAGGAATTTATAGAAAAATAGAAGAAACCTCTCTAATCATTTGAAGTAGATGAAAAACCCGTTCTTGTCAATCTTTTCAAAGTCTTTTTGGGAGATGTACCGGTATTCAAACAACTCCGAAGTAAAGCTGATGATGGGCTCTTCTTTCAGAATACCGTAGATGATACCATCTTTGTAGAATTCTTTTAATCTTTGATACCGTTCTTTTTTGTAATAGAACTGTCCGTAGTTGTCTTTAAAATGAAGGAGTTTTTCTGCGGTTGATAACAGTGCTTTATCGTTGAAAGAGTCGGGGTCTTTCAGGAACTTTGCCTGGAGTCGTTCAATAATTTGACTGAAAAGAGGGCCAGGCTGCATACCAATATCCAGTAAAAACTGTCCCCGAATCTTTCTGAACATGGCTTTAAAAATATCTTTATACCCAACGGTTTTTTCAGCTTTTGCCAAAAGGACTTCTTCAAAGTTATTTGAGTTTGCAAAAGTGGCTTTTTTATCCGCCAACATCAATTGTATGAGTGAATGAAACAATGTTTCTCCATGATAAAAGAAAATTTCATTCAATTTTGATTTTGCCTCTAGAGGAACATCGTGATATTGGATAAGGGTTTTGACGTCTTGAATCACTTCTTTTTCATAACGATTCTCAAAAAGGATTTGCTCAGCCATTTCAGCGCTTTTTTTCTCATGTCCTATGTAATGATTACCTTTTTGGGGATCATACACTACCGGTTTTGCAAAATCATGAAAGAAAGCAGCCAGGCGCAAGCTTCTCTCGACGGGGGTTCCCTGGACAACTCTGATGGTGTGTTCCATGATGCTTTCGCAGAAGTGATGTTTGTCACAATGTAGAAAATCACTCATGAGTTTTACACCTTCAAATAATTGTTCCAAAACCCCGGCATTCAGCATATTTCTCAATGCCATCTCCACGTATTTTCCCATGAGTATACCGTCAAACTCCTTTTTGATTCTTTCTTTGGCCACGGTTTTTATGAGATACCGGTTGTTGACTGCGTAACGCCAGGTGAGGTTTTCTATATGGAACCCCAGTTTAGACTGAAACCGAAACAAACGGAGGATTCTTAAGGGATCATCTAAAAAATTAGACTCTCGTGTGGTTCGCAGGACTTTAAATTTTAAATCCTGCAAACCGCCGAATTCATCATAAACGTTGTCATAATCCAGCTTACCATCAATAATGGGAATGGCGAGGGCATTAATTGTTAAATCACGGCTTTTTAAATCCTCGGCAATTGTTTTGCCTTTAAAAGGCGTAATTTCAATTACGGAGTCCCCTGCATTAATACACAAAGTATAAGCATCGTTGGGTTGAAAATAATTCGATTGAATTCGTTCCTTGAGTGCCTCAACCGATAAATCTGTTGTTAAATCAATATCATCGGTTTTATGTTTACCAAACAGATAAAAATCTCGAACGATTCCTCCCACCAGATAAAGGTTTTTAATCTTTGCACTTAAATGTTCTAATTGTTTATTGACTTTTTTCCCAAAACTGATCTTCTCCATCGCATCAACCTTTAGGGTTTTAGATTTAAGATATCCTCAGTTATGATTATACTATCCTGAAAAAAAATTTTATGTTTTTTATAAGCATTGTCCTCGTCAGGCAAACAATTTGACCTTTAGGGTGTATGGAACAGCCTTGTGAATCAGTTGCAAGTTTTATTATTACTGCCTCAGATTAATCCTTAAACCTCGAATTTATTAATCTGATGCTTCAACGTTTTGTTCTGCTCTTCCAAACCAGAAGTTAATTCTGACAGTCCTTCAACAGCAGTGTCCAAATTTTGAATTCCCTTTTGTGTATCTTGCATTTTTTCAGCCGCTTCTTTGATCAGTCTGACAATATCTGCCACACCGCCTGCCATTTCTTCTGCGGCTGCACTTTGTTCCTCTGATACCGCTGCCAAATCTTCTGATTTTTCTGTAGTGGATGAAACGCTGCTGCTGATGTCTGTGAAATTCATCTCCACTTTTTTCATCTTCTCAATAACTTTCTGAATAGACGTCCCAATCTCTTTGGTATATTTTTCGGTCTGGCTGGAATTCTCGGAGATTTCGTTGAGTTTTTCACCCACGTTGACCGTAGCTGTTTTGGTTTCCTCTGCCAATTTTCTGATTTCATCGGCAACCACAGCAAATCCCTTGCCGGCTTCTCCCGCTCTTGCAGCTTCTATGGCGGCATTTAAAGCCAGTAAATTTGTTTGCTCCGCAATACTGCCGATGGTTTCCAATATTTCACCGATTTGATTGGTGGAATCCGTCAATCGGTTTGCCTGTGTAACCAAATGTTCTGATTGGGTATTCACCAGTTCCACTTCAGTTCCCATTTCCTTTAGATTGTCTGTGCCTTTTTGAGAATTGTCAAAAACCTTGTTCATTTCCGAGGACAGTTCTGTGGAAGCGTTGGCGACATTCGTAGCCGATTGAGCAACTTCCTGGACATTGGCATCGATAATTTTGGCCGTTTCTGAAACGTCTGTGAGATAATCGGATGTTGAATCCGTTAGTGCTCTAATTTCGCTGGAGCTTTCAGAAAGTCTCTCTGAATCCCGAGAAAGGGTATTGATTCTGTTTTCAGTTTCTTTTTCTTCTCCGGAAAGTTCCAAAATAATCTTTTCAAGTTTTTCCAAAAACCCGTTAAAGGCCTTTGAAAGCTCCCCGATCTCATCCTTTGTGACAACCGGCAAACGCGTTTTAAGGTTCCCCCTATCTGAAGCCAACTCCTGAGCCACGTCCAACAATTTTCTTACCGGAAGATAAATACCTTTGCGATAGATCAGCACAAACAAAAAGATCAGAATAATAGCGACGATGGTAATGGACATGACGGTTACCTTTAAAAACTGGACCTTTGATTCGGACTCTTTCTGTATGAGTGTTGTGGCTTCGTCAATTAATGCCAGTATCAACATATTTTCCTGCTTGATTTGTTCATAATCAGACGGGGTTGCCTGTCCCTCAAGGATTTTGTTGACCGTTTTATCAAAGCCCTCATAAATCGCCAATGCTTTGGACAATTTCTCTTCTATTTCGGATGTATAGGCCTTGGGAAGCCGGATATATTCGCCCATTGTGAAATCAGAAGGAGCTTGGCCACCTTCAATAAGGGCATGCTGGGTTTCTTCAAACACCTTCCTGCTGTCGGCCAAAGTCTTTCTGATCTGGGGATCTTCATTTGCCCTCAAATAAAAGACTTCTTTTGAAATCTTTTGAATCACCATTCTTTGCCTTCCGGCCAGGTTGATGATTACTGCATCATCTTCCTGCATTCCTGTAATGATAAAGGTTACAGCCATTACCAGCACAAGAAAAAGACTGAGTATCACCAACGGTAAAACAAGCTTCATTAAAATTCTCTTCATAAGCACCTCCTGAGTTCATGTCTGATTAAGATTTTTGCTCATATGTTTTCTTCCCATATACATGATAAAGCAACGGATTAGAAAATTCAGTAACCTATGTTACACACACTACGCAAACGGTGTATTTAAAAAGTTATAGAAGGCACTTACGAATTTAAGCTAACTAAAACTCTATTTTTGCAAATTATTACAATTTCTTTTATAAACAATTGCCCCCGTGGGACAAACCGTTTGGCATTTATGGCACATGATACAATCTTTGTTTTCAACATGACGTTTTTTATTTTCAAGGGTGACAATACAATTGTTAATACATTCTTTCTGGCATAATCCACAGGATATACATTTGGATTCGTCAATCTGGAGCT
>CAYOFT010000125.1:0-5492 GCA_964403295.1 uncultured Thermotogaceae bacterium
GGCATTTTCTTCAATACCTCCTTTCAATAGGTCTGCGAATGTATACTCTTCTTCATATCCGTATTCATTCTCGTTGTTGCTGTCCTGATTTTCGTTTTGTTGATCCTGCGCGTTATGCTCGTTGTTCTGATTGGATTGATTGTTTCCCTGTTCTTCATATTTTTCCATCTGAACGGTCACTTTTTGTAATTCAAAACCGCTGTTTACCAATCTGGCTGCCAAGAGATTACTGTTCTTGTTCAGAATTTCCTGAGCCTCTTTCGTTTCCACTTGCATGAGGATAGAAATCTTATTACCCTCTTTAACGACTTCCAGTGAAACCCTTCCCAGTTCAGGCGGATTCAGTTTGATGGTTGCCAATTCGGTTCTGGTTTGCTGCCTGGCCATCAACTGTGTCATGTCTTTGATCTTTTGATAAACCTGTTCAAGGTTTCGCGCCTGATTGGTTTGTTCGTTCTTCACAACTGCATCTGTGAAGTTTCTACCCGGTTTCAGTTCATTTGAGTGGGTATTGGGTTCCTGATCAAAGGATGATTTTGTTCCCTTGCCTTCTTTTTCTTCGCTCATTGAAATGGTCTGAAATTTTGTATCTGTTGTTTTTTCGCTTACAACTGTTTTTTCATCTGAAGATAGTGTTTTACCCGCTTTGTTTGCCAGATGTTCACTTTGGCTTTCCGTGTTGTTTGCCTTGGCATGAAAGCGTTCTAAATCTGACATCCGCTGGCTGGTGGTTTCATATCCGTTCTTAAATATCTGTTGAAAAACCCTTTTTGTTGTTTGTACGGGTTTTTCCAAAAAGTCTCCATCAGAATTTTTGAAGAACCCCTTATCCGTTGTTTCGGAATGAATGGTCTTGCTGACAAATCGAACGGACAGTTTTTCAACGGTAAAGACACTTTGTGAGGACTTGAAAAGGATGGGTTCCTTGCGATTCAAAAATTCACTGTTAAACCCGTTCGTATTAAACCGGTTTAAGATCAGTTGTTTAATAACCGTTGTTTCAACAGTGACCGATCGGGTTTGAAGGGTTATTCTTGAACCGGAATCCAAATGATGATGCAATTTAATGAAGGCCTTCATTTGTGACAGCAGTGCCTGGTTGTTTTCGATAAACGCTTGTGTATCAACCGTGTTGAATGATTGAATAACAGTTTGAAGTTTATCCTTTGGGATCAAATTTGAATTGAGAAAATCGACAATATCCTCTTTGGAAACGTTCAATCTTTCTGTTAATGTTTCCACCAATTTTTCCGGAATATCAGCCTTGAGATTGGAACCGGTGACAGCGTTATTCAGGAATTCTTTAACAGTGACTTCCTGAGTGGCACTTTTAAAAATGCCCTCACTGAACTGATCCAAAAGGGCGTTCACTTTGTCTCTTAACAACTGAAGAGATTCTGTTTCCATTTGATTAGTATCCGTGTTGTTGTTCATTTCGGGCGTTGTTTTTTCATCTTGAATAGGCGGTTGTACATGTTCTACCTGGGTCTCTAAAGGAACCTGATTTGTCTTGGGTTCTGTTATAGGCGCATTTTCCTCATGGTTTGCCAGGGATCCCTTTTCCGGAACCAATTCTTTAACGACATCGACCGGGGTTGTTTTTTGGCCCGTTTCTTCTGATACCGTTTGCTCATTGCCTTCAGCTTTCTGCTGCTTTTCAACGGGAATTTCCGGTTGTGAATTCAGGATTTTTTTAGATTCTTTCCCATCTTTCGTCATCTGATTTTCATCAGATGCTTCCTGTGTGATTTTGTCGGCTTGTTCAGACCCTTTGGTTGTTTCTTTGGGATAGACAATCTTAAGTACAAAGTCTTTCAAATCAATTCCCTTTTCTTCCGTTACTTCTTCCAAAGCGTTTTTCAATGTATTGAGTATTTCCTGTGCGCTCTTTCCCGCATCCCGCAAGGTTGAAACGTATTGTTCCAATTTTGGGATTTTGAGATCGGTTTGCTTGGATAAAAGGGATAAAAGGGTATCAATTTTAGTTTCTGTTTCACTTTCGCCAGGGCTTGTCAAGGGAATATTCCCATTCTCAACTTCCTGCTGCATAGCTTGAACAGCGGCACTTAAAGAAATAGTGTCCATCTCTGCCATTTCTTCTTCAGAAATCACCGTATCTAATTCATCAGATTTTTCCGGGATATTGGTAGTTTGTTGCGTTTTGTCTTCTTTGACAGGTGTAAATTTACTTTCTTCCTTTGGTAAGTCTGTCTTTTTGACAGTGTCCGATGGTGTTTGATAGGTTGTTTCTTTGTAGCTGTTTTGATGATTTTCCAACGCATGATTAAAGGTTTGCCCGGATTGCTGTTGGTTATGAGATGGTTCAGCATCATTGACACCACGCGTGGGTGTGAAAGGTTGCCGTTCAAGTTTTTTTGATACCGGAGTTACTTTGACTAAATCGACCAAATCTGTCTTCATCTTGTCACCTCCTTTCCTGAAAGATTGGCGAGAATCCTTCCCGCCTTGTCTTGATTTATTTGTGCGAGCTCTCCAACAATAGCTGCTGCTATTCCTGGGTCTATCAGCCTCAGTCCACCTACAATTTCTTCCACACCCATTTCGTCCGAAGCGATGGCTTGCGCCAGTAACGCAACGTCTCCGTTTTCAAACCAGTCAGCCAGGTCTTGAAATCGTTCCTTGGTGCTTTCCCAGGCGGTTTTTTCTGAAACTAATCGCTCTTCCATTAAATCCAATTCTTCCTGTCGTGCTGCCAAGGTTCCCTGAAGTTGTTTTAAGTCCTTTTCGAATGCATTTAATTGCAACGCTTTCTGTTCAAGGGCAACACGATCTTCTTCGATTTTATCAATGTACGTTTCATAAATCTCAGAGTAATACTGTTGAGGCTTAATGACTTGGCGAGGGGTGTATTCTACGTAATTTTTTACTATCGGTACTTTCTCCAAAAGATAAGAAACATAACTTCTCCAGTCACTTAATGGGGTAATGCCTGTTTCGCCGATTTTTTTGAACTCAAAATCGATATAGCCGTAAATTAGCGCCAATATGATAAAAACAAATACAACCATTAAAGTGATGATGACTCGTTTTGCCTTACCCTTTTTGTTTGCCAATAGCACTCCTCCCAATAGTATTCTTCAACAAGGGTAAAAGAAATTCCTAAAAAAAACACGTTCACAAAAACAATATATAAAATAAAATCAATTTCCATACAAAATAAAAGAACTTCTGGTATAATTAAATACACACAACATCACTAAGTAGGCAAAAAAGAGAATATAACAAGGTTAAGAGCTTGAAAAATAAATTTAAAATATAATAGAATAGAAACATTCAGGCAGGAGGAGATGTAGTTGACAGAACCCATATTGAGAGTCAGAAATTTACGCACCTATTTTTCCATGGCGGAAGGAACGGTTAAAGCAGTGGATGATGTTTCTTTTTCAGTCCATGATGATGAAGTGATTGGTATTGTTGGTGAAACAGGTTCTGGGAAAAGTGTTACTGTGAAATCCGTTTGCGGATTGATCAACAAACCCGGATTTGTCGCAGGGGGAAATATTCTTTTTAAGACCAATGACTTCCCAAAACTTCAACAGGATGGTTATGTTGATTTGACCAAACTTAAGGGAGATCAATTCACAAAAATCAGGGGAAATCATATCAGTATTATCTTTCAGGACCCCATGACATCCCTGAACCCCATTTTCACTATTAGAAGGCAACTGTTGGAAACGATCATGTTTCATCAAAAGATTGATGAAAAACAGGCTGAAGAAGTGGCCATACAAATGCTTGAAAAAGTTGGGTTGCCGAATCCCAGGGAGAGACTTGAAAATTACCCTTTTGAACTCTCCGGCGGGCAAAGACAGCGTGTGATTATTGCCATTGGGATTTCATGCAATCCGGAAATTCTGATTGCAGACGAGCCGACTACGGCTCTTGATGTGACCGTACAGGCACAGATTTTAGAGTTGATGAAAGACCTGCAGAGTGAATATCACTCAGGCCTGATATTTATTACCCATGATTTGGCAGTCATTGCCGAAATGGCGGATAAAGTCATGGTCATGTACGGTGGTAAGACCATGGAGTATGCCGATGTTTACACGATTTTTGAAAAACCGCAGCATCCCTATTCCAAACTCTTGCTGGAATGTATTCCAAGATTGGATATTCGACAGGATGCCCTCAATCCCATACCCGGGCAACCGCCTACTATGCTCAATGCTCCGGATCTCTGCCCTTTTTTACCCAGATGTCCAAGAAAAACCGAGGCGTGTTTGAAGCGGGTACCTCCTTTGGAGCAGATCGGGGAGAATCATTTTGTCCGGTGCTTTAATCCTTTCGGAACAAAAACGCAAGTTGTTAAAGAAAAGAGCGCTGATCAATAATGGGAGAACAAAAATTACTTGAAGTCAAAAATTTAAAGAAAGTCTTTCCCATCAAAGCCGGATTTTTATTCCGTCACACCGTTGCGACGGTAATGGCTGTTGATGGCATTTCATTTTCCATAGACAAAAATAAAACATTTGGACTGGTTGGTGAATCCGGTTGTGGAAAAAGTACAGCAGGAAGAGCCATAATCAAACTTATTGAACCAAGTGAGGGGCAAGTTCTGGTCAACGGAGAAAACATTGTTCCAAAAAAAGACAGAAGTTTAATCAAGTACAGACGGGAAATGCAAATCGTCTTTCAGGATCCCACTTCTTCTCTTAACCCAAGGATGACCGTGGGACAAGCATTGTCAGAACCACTTCTGTTCCACAATATGGTAAAAAACACCAAAGAAGCACGAGAAGTTCTGGGAGAATTGCTGCTGTCCGTTGGCATGAAGCCGTATCATTTGGATCGTTACCCCCATCAGTTTTCCGGAGGTCAGAGACAGCGAATAGCCATTGCCAGGGCCATAACGGTAGATCCATCCCTCATCATTTTGGATGAGCCCACGTCAGCGTTGGATGTTTCCGTTCAAGCCCAGATCATTACCTTGTTGAAAAAGATTCAGGAACGCCTGAATGCCGGTTACTTATTTATCAGTCACGATTTGTCGGTTGTCCGTTTTATTTCTGATGAAGTGGGCATTATGTATTTGGGAAAGTTTGTGGAAACAGGCGATACGGATTCCATTTTTGACAATCCGCTGCATCCATACGCAAAAGCGTTACTTGAAGCAGCGCCGGTTCCTGATCCTCGTGCAAGAAGGGACAGAAAGCATTTAATCGGAGGCCAGGTTCCCAGCCCCATCAACCGGCCATCGGGGTGTTTTTTCAGAACACGTTGTCCCCATGCTATGGATATTTGTGCCAAGGAGTATCCTGAACTGGTGGAAATGGAACCCAATCACTTTGTTTCCTGTCATTTGTACAAAAAATAAAAAAAGAAAGGGTGAAAAGCCCAATTTTGAAAAGGAGGAATATGCATGAAGAAAAGTGTTTTGTTTGTTTTGTTAGCAGTTTTACTCATCGGCGGATTTGCGTTTGCAGCTCCGGATTACATCATTGAAGATGTAGAAGGTGTTCCAGGAGGAA
>CAYOFT010000126.1:0-5434 GCA_964403295.1 uncultured Thermotogaceae bacterium
ATGGGACAGGGTCCTTGATACGTTAATCAAGGCTCCTGTCCCATCTCCGATTTCTGTCTCTTTACTCCCAGATACCTGTCCCATCTCACTCACTATATATTCGTTGATACAAAAATCTTTCGTTATTTACTGATAATTAACTGTTCAAGATGCTTATATGTTGCGGGGTTCAAAAGACTGATAACAGGGACAGTCGACCAATACAGTAATAAGAATATATAATGATAGATATGTTAATAATATCGATTTATAGCGCTTTATTGATTGATAAAACTGACTATCTTTAGGTTAACGGTAGAAATTGTTACATTAAGTATTGACTTTATTAACTGAAAGTGATATTATTGGATTAATATATCTTGAAGAAAATAAAGAAAAGCAAGGGGTGTAGGTATTGGGGAATCAAATCTTTATACAAACGTTTGGCAAGTTTGCCATAAGAAACGGTGAGCACGCGGTACAGATCCCATTTAAACGTTCTCAGAAAGCCCAGGAAATCACCCGTTTTTTTATTGCTTACAGGAACAGAAAGATCTCCAAGGATTTTTTGTGTGATGAGTTCTGGCCGGGAATGGATTTTTACAGTGCCAAGCATAATTTGAGTACAACCTTGTACTTAATCAGAAAAGGATTTGACAAAGTTGCAGATGAAAAGGGATTTGGAAAAAAGATGTTCAGATCTTCTTCACAGATGTGCTGGTTTGAAATTCCCGAAAATGTGATCCTGGATGTGGATTACTTCAAACAACTCCAAAAGAAAGCTTCACTGACCGCCAAAAAAGAGGAAAAGATCGCTTTATACAAAGAAATGGAAACCCTTTACAAAGGGGATTTTCTTCCCGAGCAACCTTACAGTGATTGGGCAATCGCCATACGCGAAGAATGCAAAGAAATGGCGGTTGAACATTTATGCGAACTGATCAAACTGCTGATTGAAGAAAAGGACTACAAATTGGCGAAATATTATCAGGGTAAGGCCATCAAAATTGATCCCTTTAATGAAACCTGCGTGCTCTTAAAAATGAAGATATTGACTGAAGAGGAAAGATACATAGACGCTTTGAAAATTTTCGATTCATTTGAGAAGAATCTGAAAGATGAATTTGGATTTGCTCCTTCTCCTACCCTTGAAAGCTACAAAAAGAAAATCCGGGTGCTTCAGGAAGCCTGTGAGCAAAAGAATCAGTACTCTCAAAAAATTGTTGATGAGCGATATGTAAAAAGTGAAGTCTTCAAGAAAATCCTTAATTTCGAATTATCTCAAAGAGAGTGTCATTCAGCACTTTTGGAGATCAAAATGAACATTGAATGGGAAAAAGTACCCTGGCTCTTTGATAAGGTCTTAAATTGTATCATCTGCTCTTTGAGAAAGGGTGACCTTCTGACAAACGACGATAAAGGCTTTTGTATCCTGTTAAAGAACATAGCAAAAGACAATATCAACAACGTTATTCAAAGAATTACGGCAAGTCCGCTGATTAATGATCTGTTTTCAGATAACAGCAGCTTTATCAGTTATAAGACTTATCCATTGCGAGATTACGTTAACGACAAGAGGGAAGAACTGCCTTTTTTTGAATGTGAAAATGTATATGTTAAAAAGTAAACCTGAGGGGGGAAAGACAGGTGAAAACTTTCATTTGTACCAGATGTTTAAGACTTTGTTATTCAAGTACCAGTGCCGCTTATCACTTAAATGAAGCATGTCCCGTATGTAAAGGAACAGTGGTTGAAGTTCCCATGGGTGTTAAAATGGGGCAAATTATGTTATTATTGGGATATATTGATGAGTTTAAACTGAAGACATCCCTTGCTTTACAGAAGAAGATACAAAAGAGACTGGGCGAGATACTGCTGGAATCCAACCTCATCAACCAGGATCAACTCAACAAAGTTTTACTCATCCAAAGGGAGGTTGCTTGATGTATAAAGTTTTATCCACACTCATTTTATTGATTGCCATTGGCACAAGCCTGTTATTTGCTATTGGGGTTGAACCCATGTCTGTAGAAATCGAAGCCGATGCAGGTGCCAGTACCGAATTTACATTAACCATTCGGGGAGAAGCTCAGGACACTATTACAAAAATAACTCCTTTTCAGCCTTTGCAGCAGGAAACCGGTGACATCACCTATCAACAAGTAGATGCTGAGGCCTATTCCCCCATTGGCTGGATAAACCTGGAACAAACGGAAGTAGAAGTGCCCGCAGGAGGCAGAACGGATATTCCTATAAGAGTCAACATACCTTTTGGCGTGAGGGGGACTTATATCCTTACGCTTATGGTAGAACCCGAGGCAGCTCAGGGTGAGGGTATGATCCAGTTTAAAATCAGGTATGCCGTCAGGGTTACCATCCGAGTCAATTCCTCAGGTATCAGGGAAAATGCAAAACTGGATGTCATTCAATTTGTTCCCAACGAGCAAAATGAACCCGAACTGCAAGTCAAGTTAAATAACAATTCAGGACTGGATTATATATGTTCCGTTAACGCATCCATAAGAGATGAAAACGGAAGACTGATAGAAAACCTGAAAATGATGACAGATTCAGAACAGAAAAGAGGACAACAGGGAATCCGATTTTATCCGGATGCCGCGTTAACTTTTGAAGGTATGCCCGAGAAAATCGTATCAGCGGGGAACTACAGAGTGCAGGCCATCATCAAGATGAATGACTTTCAAAGAATCTTCCAGCAAACTGTAGAAATTAGCAAAGATGAATTTGTGTTTCCGGATGCCCGAGATCTGTATCTGATCATTGACAACACAAAACGTCTTCTTGAAATTAGACCGGGTGGAGTAAAAACAGATGTGATACAGGCCACGAATGAAGCACAGGAACCTGTTGATGTGACGATACAGTTCACCGATGTTCTTCCGGATTTTGAAAACAGCATCAAGTATTTTGTCTCTTTCAGAGGCGAACCCAACTTCACACTTCAACCGGGACGGGCAAACAGACTGGTATCCATGTACAAGATACCCAGAGAAGCCACACCGAACACCTATTATGGTAAATTGATATACACCGCATCAAAAGACGGAACGCCAATCACAGACGAAGTAGTGACAATGGCGGTTCAAATTGGAGAAAAAAAGACACCTTCAGCAACGCTGGCCAACATATCCTCCAACGGGGAAATCGTAGCGGCTGTCCTGAAAAACAACGGTGAAGTCCACCTTTCAGACCTTCTTGGAGAAATAAGCGTTTTGAGGAAAGAAACAAGCGAAATCATCAGCACCGTTGAAGTTACGCCTATCGATGACAGTTGGATATTCCCGACACAGGAATTCAGTTTGATAGGTCAACCGGAAACAACCATCCCAACAGGGACGATGATTTACAGGCTCATGTTGTACGATGGTAAAGAACTGATTCTTGAAGCAGAAACGGAAGGAATCATCGAGTAAAGCCAATCTTTCTTACTAAAAAGGACGGTCCGCAATCAAGGGCCGTCCTTTTTTGATTGAAAAAAATTTGATATTTCTTTGACCTTTTTTTGAATATAATACCATCATATTTTCATAAACAAAATTACAATAGAATGTAAAAATCTATCCGTCTCATGGGATAAGGAGTAAAAAAGATGCAAAAAAGGGCAAATTTATTGTTAATCATCTTCATTCTCATCTCTATAAGTACGCTTTTCGGAGTGGAATTAAATATCAAACCGGTTCAAACGGAGATATCCGAGGAAATTGAAGACCCCAGATATGAAACCGTGTTGCCTGCTATTGATTTGCTGATAACGCCTCAATACACCCTAAACGATTTTTCTTTCATCACACCTGTTTTTGAAAGGTTAAACACCGGCAAGCTCGTATTAAACACACCTCTTAAAATAGACAGCATCATAGGCAGCTGCTATTCAGGTGCCTATGAGGAATTTGGCAACTGCTGGTCCTTTACCCAAGAGGGAGAAAAGATCGTTCGGGACATGGATGAATTCAACGAAAGCAAATCAGAGTGGAATGACATTCTCTATGAGATAAGAAATGGCGAGATGTCGAAAACAGAATTGGTGAATATGATCTTTGAAAAATGCGGTAATCAGGAAGAAGATGCATTTGTCTATCGCTCAATCAACCTGGACAAACGCCGGGAAAACAATTACTCAATGGACATGGAAGGAAACATCGGACAAAGCGGCAATTACTTCATCAATCCCACAACTCTGAGAATGGAAAACATCCAAAACGATACCGTTTATTTGATCCTGGTGAATAACATCTGCTGTGACAGCATCAACATCAACAACATCGAAGCAGAAGAAGTTTTCATCTTCAATTACGGATGCAACATCACCATCCAAAAGCTAAGAGCCGAGAAAAAGGTGCGAATCTACAATTTCAACGGCAACATAGAAATCGGCAACCGGCTAGCACCAAAAAATATCGATGCCACCGTCTCCGTTCAGCTATTGAGCGACAACGGAGAATTTGGATTTAAAGAAGATGGCGGAGAAACAGCCATCAACAACAAAGATGCCGAAAACATCTTCTTCAAATGGAACGATGACGAATACTCACTATTCTCAGCTGATGGAGCAAAGAAACAGCTCATTCAACTGCCATTGATGACAACAAGCCAGGCATTATTCTCAATCAAACTGGACCTTTCTCAAAACTGGTACGAATTTCCGGCGGGTGCAGAGTATCGGGGAACCTTGTACTTCACGGTAGAATCAATATCCAATTAATCGGGAGTGTTTATGATGAATAAAAAAACAATCGTATTGATCGCAATAATAACCATCCTGTTTACAGCAGCCGCCATCGCTGGAACATCCGCCTCCATCAGCATCGGACTCACCATTAGCGAAATAGGCGAGTACTCCGGTGAAGATGATAATGGAAATGACGGAAATGATGGAAATGGGGATGGCACAGATGGAACAGACATAGGCACTCAAAATCAAACCGATGACGAAGGTATAGCGTTTTCGTTTACCCCTTCCGGCACCGGAGAGAAAGAAGAAAAAGAATACCGAATGTGGATTCTAACCAACACAGAATTCGAACTGGAATACTTTTGGGAACAATACGAAAACATCGACCCGAGAATATCAGCCTTTTTAAATCTTGAAAAAGAAGATTATACAGAAGAAATCAGAACCATAACAGAATTTCAAAATTTTATAAACGAAAAACTGGTCGTAGGTAAAAACCCCGTACAAAGACCAAAAGTCATACTGCAATCATACGAATTAAACTTCAAACCTGATAAAGAACTAAAATTCAAAGTCGTATACGACCCAAATGTCATCCAAGGCGGCTTCACAGAAACAAACACCGAAAACATCTTACGGGTAATCGTGACATTCTTACCCCCTTCAGAACTGTAACTCATAAAATAAACAAAAAAGGTGCGCCCAAAGGCGCACCTTTTTTTATGCGAGTTTAGAGGGGGACAGGAGTTAGAGGGGACAGGT
>CAYOFT010000127.1:0-5370 GCA_964403295.1 uncultured Thermotogaceae bacterium
ATGGTAGTTTGATCACCTATGAAATGGATTTTAGTGGATATAAAGGATGGATCAGTGTTTTTTCAGAATCGGATTGGGAAGGTTATGTTTACGGAGAATATCTGATTTTCTTGGGGATTGCATCATTTAATGAAGTTGAAATCTGGGAAACAGATTATCTCGACATTTTAATATCGATGCAGTTTTAAACTGTGTGTGAATAAAAAACGGGCTTTAAGCCCGTTTTTTATTTTATTGTTGAAAGACCGTTTCACCCTGTGAACAGGTTTCTTTGATTTTTAAAGTTTTATCCACGATGAGAAAACTGGCGACACCATCCTCGCGAATGTATCCATACCCCTCTTTTGAGATCCCGAAGAAATCGGCTACATTGGCGGTAAAAATCTTCAAGCACTCTTCAATTGAGTGACCGCTGTCTAACGTAAGATGTCTGAAAGCCTTAAATAGCGTATCTACAGGAGCTGTTTTAACAGAAACAAAATCTCCGTTTTCATCGAAAACTGGGATAGACCCCCATCCATCGGAAGAACACAGAATGTTTTCTGCCGGGACATTTTCTTTGAGTAAGGTGTGGATACCTTCTATAGATGTTTCTCCTGCTGTGAAGTCAATATAACCGCCGTAATTCTCAATCCAGTCTTTTCCTTCCCGCAGTGTTTGTGCTGTTCTGTTAATATGAGTGGGAAGCATCTGATGAGGGGAAATGTCTCCAAGAGCGACAGCTTCTCTAAGCAATTCCAACCCAGTCTTAACAGCGCCTACATGAATAATAGCCTTGCCGGCCTTACCCGAAAGCATTCCGGCAACTCTGGCTTTCAAGAGTATACGTCTGAACTCATCTATCGTAATGCCGGATCCTCTGTGATCGGAAATAGCAATTTCACCAATCCCAATATATTCGGGAATAAAAACGATGTCATCCTGTAAATCATCCAAAAGCGTTACCAAAGGCAGGGCGTAGCTTCCGGTCATAAGGAAGGTTTTCAGATTGTTATATGTAAATTTTCTGGCTTGTCCCAATAAATCACGATGGGTTCGCGTGATGCCGTCTGTTCCCAAAACACCAATAACGGTAGTTGTTCCTGATTTGAAGAAGTCCATTTCACTTTGGGGTGTTGTTCTTGTGAAAAAACCACCCTCTCCGCCGCCACCAATGATATGTACGTGGCCGTCTACAAAACCCGGAAAGCAAAGATATCCGGAATAATCTTTGATTTCGGTTTCCCCGGGAAAGGGGGGGGCGATTGTCTCACCAATCTTGACAATCTTGTTTGCGTATAAAAGCATATCTTTCTTACCAGCTTCCTTGGGAGTATATATTTGAAGGCCTTTGTATAATTTGAATTTAGACATGGCTGACATCCCTTTTTGCTTCTATCTCTTTTTCAACCAGTTGAGCAAATGAATTCATAAGTGTTCGTGTGATGTGCCCATCAACCGGATAGACCTTTTCCCCAATCTTGCCCACAGGCATCACTTTTGACACAGTACTGGCCAGGAAGATTTCATCGGCGTGTTTGATCTCATTTAAAAAGACCCTTCTTTGAACAAGGGGTATTTGCAATTCTTTACATAGAGCGATAACCTTTTTTCGAGTAATCCCCGGAAGGATGTTGTCAATTTCCGGTGTGGCGATGATTCCCTCTTTCACCAGGAAATACGTTGAACTCCCCCCCTCCGTGATGTACTTTCTTTTCTTTTCATCTACACGGAACATCATGGAATCGTAGCTTTTCTGAGAGTAGGCAAAATTCTTTGCCATGCAATTGGCCAACAGGTTGATGGTTTTATGCTCACACAGTTGATGTCTTAAATCGGGATAAAGGGTTAAGGATACACCTTTTTCCCAATTCTCAGGGTTGATATGTCTTAAAGGAATGGTAAGGATTGTAAATGTACCCTGATGCTCATCGCGAAATCCGTGTTCACGATATTCATCATCACCCCGGGTCAATTCCCAGTAAAGCTCACCGTCGTAGAGTTGATTCGTTTCTATTAATTCCCTTGATTGTTGATAACAGGCTTCAGAGCTGTAGTGAAATGGAATTTTGAAAAAATCAGCGCTTTCTTTCATTCTTTTATGATGATCTTCCAAAAACAGGGGAACACCTTCAATGATTCGAATGACTTCAAACAGACCATCAGCAAAGGTGAATCCTCTGTTTTCTATTCTGATGTTTTTTTGATCCTTATCCGTTAGTTTTCCATTAAGATAACAGTACATATTGATCACTCATCATCCGTTAGAAGGTAGGGTACAGTTTGTTACCTTCTGATCTGAAACGGAAGGGTTTGGGTTTTTTTAACAATAAGCAGGAGTCCAGGTCGTGATAGGTGAAGGCCCCTGTACCACAAGCGAAGTGGACACTTTGTCCCACACCGATACCGCCTTCTCCCATACAACCGATCATGAGTTTTTTATTCGCTGTTTGGGCGATTTCAACAATGGCCAAGGCATCAGAAAGACCGGATTTCATCAGTTTGATATTGATATAGTCCACACAGTCTTCACGAACCAGTCGCAGGGCATCGTATTTGGTTTTACAGGTTTCATCTGCGCCTACCGGATAATGACAGTTGTTTCTCACCAAGCGCATGCCGTCAAAATCGTAAACATCTACCGGTTGTTCGAAGATTCGAATGTTGACACCGTTTTTATACATCTGATCAGCGAACTGTATAGCCTCTTTTGCTGTATATCCCAAGTTGGCATCCACAATATAACCGGCTCCTCTGGTTGCCTCCGAAACGGCAAGGACACGATCGATGTCGTGATTCAGGTCTTCTCCCACTTTAAGTTTTAAGGTGGTAAATCCCTTGTCAAATGCCTCTTTGGCCCTCATAACAGTTGTTTCCAAATTATCGATGCCAATGGTTAAATCTGTTTCGATAAAATCCTTTCTTCCACCGAGTATTTGGTATACGGGCAAATTAATCGTTTGGCTGAGTCCGTCCAGAACGGCAAATTGAACGGCTGCTTTTAAGCTGGGTGCAGTTCTTGAAAATTTATCGATCTGGTCAAATACCCTTCGATAATTTCTTACATCCAGTCCGTTGATTTTATCCAGTATTTCATCTCTGTATTTCAAAAGCCCTTCAAAAACCTCTCCATTCACACGAAAAGACCTTGATGCCTGCCCCAGTCCAACGACACCGTTATCCAAAGACAACTCAACGGTGATGACTTTTGAAGTTGTGGCCACACTGTTGGTGATGTGAAATGGCACCTCATATTCGAATTCTTCCTGCTTAAACTGCAGATTTTTGATCAAACTCATAATTATTCATTCCTTTCTTTATTATCTGTGATTTCATCAAAGGCAATGATCTCTTTGAAACTGACGGTATCTTCGTCTTCCACTGCTCCAATATCCGTTTCCATTTCTCCCGTTTGGTTATCATACGGATCGTTCCGGATGTACTGTTTTTGCGGAAAAAACGGTGCCATGAATCCGGTTGTCGTTACCATCCTAAAAGCATCCAAGTTGCCAAAGTAAAATTCACGATATTCTTCTTTGTCTCTTCTGGCACCACCGAAAGAACAATCCACCGGGAGCCATCCATAGGGTTCGCAATAGAAGAAAGCCCAATCATGATTGCCCGGAGTGATGGGATTGGCATACCATCCTGATTGCCATCGTGCAGGGACACCACAAAGACGACACAAAGTGATAAACAATAAGGCTTGTACACCACAGTCCCCTTTCAGGTTGATGGCTGCGTATGTGGAAAGATTCTCATAGAACTTGTATTCTTTCATGAATGAATATTTCACATTCCAGGTAATCCAATCGTAAATTCGCTTGGCGATTAAATAAGGATTCTTTTCATCCCCTTTGATTTGTCCTGCCAAATAACTCAGATAGGGCGTAAAGACGATATGAGGCAGCTGTTCCTGTAAATAAGCTTCCATGTTTAACTTGGGAATAGTCACTTGCTGGGGATCTACATTGGAGATGATTTCGGTGATTCGGTATTCAAATTCCACACGGAATGATATTTCTTCAGTTTGATTATAAGGCCTCTGTGTGAAAAGCGTTCGTTGCGGATGATTATTTCGCGATACCGTGAAATCTTTTATGGAAGTCTTGATGCTAGAAGATACCCGCTGTTGCAAATCGGATTTGGGTAAAGGCAGCCAACATTTAACGATAGTGGACTTTTCGGGAGCCTTCACCAGCTTCTTGGTAAAGGCGCCTCGTACCTGATAAGCCTTTGGGGAATCCCCTCGAAGCAATTCATCCAGTCTTTTGTGGAGAAGCTTTTTAGACGCTTCCCTTTCCTTATCCGGGATCTTTCTTTCGTTATAGGCCGGTTCGGCAAAACACAAATTTTCCGCAAACCGTCTTTCAAAATAGCGTTTTCCATCAAACTGTACAAAGTCCAGTCTTTTTTCCTGTACCAGTTTATCAAACTCATCATCCGTGATGTCTTTTATCACTGACTTGAGTTGTTTGATTGCGTCTTTTTCGTTATATTGATAGTTTTTTCTAACCCTTCCTATTCGATAAAGCTCATATTCCAGTCGATCACTTAGGAGACCTGGAATTTTCTTTTTCATAAATTCTTTTATCTTTTTTTCCGCTAAGACGTAATCTCCCTGCCGTTCACAATCGACAATCAACTCTGGCAATGGCGTGGATAGAAACTGCATGTGTTCAACCTCCCCTGAAGATTATATGAGAGGGAAATGGCACTTAACGATATGGCCTTCCCTGATTTCTCTTTCTACCGGTTCTTCCAGTTTACATTTATCCTGAGCATATCTGCATCGGGTATGGAAACGGCATCCTGATGGTGGATTGATGGGACTGGGAATCTCGCCTTTTGCAATGATCTTGTCCCGTTTTAAAAATGGGTTGGGAATAGGGTTGGAATTTAATAACAATTCTGTATAAGGATGAGCGGGCTTTGTAAAGACATCGCTTTTCCTGCCTTTTTCCACAATTTGACCTAAATAAAGTACCGCCACATAATCAGCCAAATAATCAACCACCGACAAATCATGGGTGATGAACAAATAAGTCAGGTTTTCATCTCTTTTGGTTTCTTTGAGCATCTTTAAAACCATGGCCTGAACGGAAACGTCCAAAGCTGAAGTAGGTTCATCCAATACGATAAATTCGGGATTGAGTACAATAGCCCTGGCGAAAGCAATGCGCTGACGCTGTCCCCCTGAGAATTCGTGAGGATAGCGGAACATATGTTCTTCTCTCAGACCTACATGTTCTAACACCTCTTTGATTCTTTTTCTGATTTCTTGTTCATCGATCCCTTTAAAATGGATCTTCATTCCCTCTCCAATGATGGTTTTTACCAGTTTTTTAGGATGAAGGGAATTGTAGGGATCCTGGAAAACAACTTGCATCT
>CAYOFT010000128.1:0-5346 GCA_964403295.1 uncultured Thermotogaceae bacterium
GTATTCCTCTTGAGGGAAGCACTTTGTACGTGACAATGAGTCCGTGTATTGATTGTGCCAAGTTGATTATTGCAACGGGGATAAAAAAGGTCATTTATTACGAAGCTTACAGAAAAGGATATGCCATCGATTATTTAAAGGTATCAGGGATAGAATTGGTACATCTTAAAAGCGGTTTGAAAGATATCTACCAAAAGTTTTGTTCGGAAGATTAGAGAATTACCGGTCGGTTCTGGCGAAGGTCAAACGCATGGCATGAACATTTCTGCTTAAGGTTCCCATCAACAATTCTATAGTTGCGTTTTGCCCTCCCCAAAGACCGTGTGCTTGAATAATCTTGTTGTCCTGACTCTGAAAATCTTCAAATTCCAATATAACATCTTCTCCAAATATTTTATTCAGATTCTTAACGAAGTTTTTAAAGGTTCCTTCTGCGTGTAAGATATCTACAAAACTGAACACATAGGAAACAGATTTTATAGAAGATTCTTCATCAAACAGGAAAGTTAATAAACAGGATTCATTGTAAAGGTTAGTGATATACACCAACTTATTGTCACGTTCTTCTATCAGCTGCTTGTTCATCCTGTACCATACTTCAGGTTTTTTCATTTCCCAGTTAACCTGTTCAAAACCAGGTGGAATTTGACCAGTGATGGACTTTTTTATTTCTCTGTTGGTTTTGACATCTTCGACTTCTGATTTTACAGCTTCCAGTTCCTGGGATTCCAGGGCGAAAAAGATTTCATTGTACGTGTAATTAAAATCAAGGGGAAGGGCAAAACCGTTAATAATCAAAACTGCATTCCAGAGAACGGAAACATTATAGTACTCAAACACCTCATCAGACCAAACATATGCAGTTTTAAAACCGGCATCATCTTCTTCCTTACCCTCATAAGACAGATAAACCATTGAATCAACCATATTTTTTTCCAAAAAAGCAATCGCTTCATCGGGATAGACAATATCAATTCCTAAAAATTTAACCCTTGAACCATCAACGATATTTAAAAAAAGCTGGTCTGAGGAATCTTTGTCTATAGATGTGATTTTCACTTTTTGCGTAAAAATAGGTTCCAGTCCAATCAAATTTCTATCATAAGAAAATTCGTTTATTTCAATTTTTTCACCAAAAGACAACAACGCTAAGATGATAAACGTAAAAAAGATAAGAGTTCTTATTTTAAAAAAACATGACTTTATTATTTGATAACCATCTGGTTTCCAAATAAGTCTTTTCATTCAACCCCCTTTCTTTAAAGACTTTGAAAGAACAGTCTGAAAACTTCTGCTCCACCGACAAGTGTACCGATGGTACTACCCACGTTAGCCAAAATCACCACAAGTAATACCTTTGTGACTTTATTTTTCCAAAAACCTTTAAAGCTCATGACATCATCAGAAAGAGATTCAAAGTCTTTGACACTGGGTTTTCTAATCAAGGCTTCTACCAAGCCTGCAAACCACCCTGCAGCCAATAGAGGGTTCAAAGAAGAAACAGGGGCGATGGCAAAAGCGGTTAATATTGATAATGGATGAGCCAGTGCTGCCAAAGTTCCAAGGGCAGCTAAAGAGCCGTTCCAAAGGATCCAACTAATGATCTGAGCCCATCCTGAAGGCGGGTTCAAAAAAAAGGTGGAAACGATCAAAGCAATGATAATGGCGGGTATTGCCCACAGAAAGACTTTCCATGCATTCGATCCGGGTGGTATGGTAGTGATCTTTTTCATATCCTGTTCTTTTTTTAACTCTTCTTTGATTC
Organism: uncultured Thermotogaceae bacterium; assembly: GCA_964403295.1. Classification (GTDB taxonomy): domain Bacteria; phylum Thermotogota; class Thermotogae; order MWEM01; family MWEM01; genus JASUTC01. The sequence continues at coordinate 1,766 of CAYOFT010000128.1, forward strand.
CCGGGATATGAGCTGCGCCTAATACAGCCAGTATTTTCTTACCCGGTGCTGTTTTTATTTTATTAGCCAAATACTGATCTCTTTCATCCACAAGGGTTTCTTTTAGTTCAGGAAATGAATCGGATAATTCAGATAAAGTGGCCGTTAGCATATCCTCGGATTTCATTTTTTCTAATTCTTCTTCTGTAATTTCCTCTTTTGAAAAAATGCTGGCAATGATCATAACTAGTAATTTCATTTTGCCCCAAAATTTCATACCTCGCCAAATCCTTAAAAAAGTGGTTTTAATATCACGATCAGCCAGAATCAATTGTGCCTCATTGTCTTTGGCGGCATTGATTCCTTCTAACATTTCTGCACCTGCGTTTATACCAAACTGTTCGGCGATTCTTTTTTGATAGGAGGATAAAGCAAGATTGACGAGTAAAAAGGTTGATTGTTTACTTTTAACGATCTTGATAATGTCCATCTTTTCCCATTTGTTTTTATTTACGATTGATTCATATCTTGCCTGATCCAGTTCCACACAAACCGTATCCGGTTTTTCTTCTTCAATCAGTTCACGAACCTGTTCAGCACTTTGTTTTGAAACATGTGCCGTACCAAGCAAGATTAATTCTTTTCCCTGATAATCTATTCGGTAAACATTTTTAATTGCTTCCGTTGTTTCGTTTTCCACAAACTCACTCCTCTCAAACTAAGACGATAAAATGGTGTGAATCAGACTCAATCCTTAGGATTTGAGTGACAAATCCCTGACTCCATTTGACCAGTCTATTTTACCATATCGGGTTTAGGAAAAAATTGTTTTTGTGTGATGCGTAACGGTTATGAAAAAGAACAGTGAACGAAAGGTCTTTTCACTGTATAATCTATCCGGGTGAAAGATGAAAACTTTTAAAGGGATAACGCTACAAACGAAACGTTCCAAAAGAAAGACTGTATCCATTCAAGTCATGAAAGAAAAGAAAGATCAAATCATTCTTCTGATCAAAATGCCAGAGTATATTGATGATGAACATTTACAACAAATACTTGAGGCTAAAAGCTCATGGATTTTGAAATCCAAAGCAAAATTATTGATGAAGGAAACTGAAAAGGAGAAATTGTTGTCTGATTTCAGCATCAAAAATGACGGTAAACTCCCCTTTAAGGGAAAAGTGGTATCATTAAAGATTTTAACAGATTCAACCATTCCGAGATTAATCGTTCAAGGAAATAATACTGAAATAATTGTTTTAAGAAACCCCAATTATGCTGATTATCAAGAAGAATTACCTGTGGTTTTAAAGAATTATTATCAAAAAAGCGCTTTTGAAGCGTTTTCCAAAATTATTGATGATTATTCTGAAAAATATGGTTTTCAAGTGAAACAAGTACGAATAAAAAACACAAAAACACGATGGGGGAGTTGCTCCGCAAAAATGAATATCAATCTCAACTGGAAATTAATCCTTGCTCACCATCGTGTTTATGAATATGTCATTGTTCATGAACTCTGCCATATTGGATGTTGGAATCACAGTCAACAATTCTGGAATCGAGTTGCATCAATTTTGCCTGACTATCAGACCAGAAAGAATGAATTAAAAAGAATATCTGAATTTCTTTCAGCTTTCAATTTCTCCAAACTGTCTGATGGGAATTAACAAAAATTATTCCAACTCATCAAGCAACTTTCCAATGTAGTCGAAACCCTTTTGCCAGAACATTTTATCCGTTAAGTCTATCCCCAATTTTTCCAATAGCCTATCCGGTCTGTTATTACCGCCACTTTCCAAGAGTTCGAAATATTGCGGAACCATTCTGTTCCCTTCTTCTTTGTATTTTTCATATAATGAGATCACAAGAAGATTGGCAAAATTGTAGGCATAGACATAGAAAGGCACGTTGAAAATATGGGGAATTGTAGCCCATTCCCATTGATACTCTTCAGTAATCTTTACACTGTCGGAGAACATGACCTTTAATTCATTTTCGTATAGTTGGGACAAATCATCCCATGATGCAAACCCCGCTTTGGAAATCAGATCGTGGCTTTGCAGCTCAAATCTTGCAAACATGTTTTGTCTAAAAGTGGTGGCAAAATTCCCCTCTATCGTTGAAGCCAGGAACAGTTGCTTCTCCTTTGCACTCAATGTGGGTAAGAGTCTGTCAAAAACCAGGAATTCACCGAAAACGGAAGCCACTTCAGCCATGGTTAAGGGAGTATGATAATTCAACATGGTTTGTTTGGCGGAAAGGGTTCCGTGCAGACCGTGTCCCAGTTCATGGGCCATGGTCAGCACATCGTTGATGGAATTGTTATGATTCAGCAAAACAAACGGTTTCCCGTTTGGCACGTAATATGAGCAAAAGGCCCCCCCGTTTTTTCCGGGTAAAACGTCCGAGTGAATTCGGTTTTCGTTGAAAAAACTCTCGACGATTTGGCCAGCTTTCTCGTTGAATTGATAGTAAGTATCCACAACGATATCCTTGGCCTCATCAAAAGAATACTCCCGTTTCACTTGTTCCAACGGAGCGTAAATATCTGCCAGTTCCAGCTCAAGTCCCATCTTTTTGCCTTTCCAACTGTAGTATTTTGAAACCAGGTTAGTGTTTGAAACGGTGGTTTGAATCAATTGATGAACGATCTCATCTTCCGTTTCATTGGCCATATTTCTCATGGATACCGGTGTCTTATAATTTCTGATTTTGGACTCAATATCGTAGTCTTTGGCGATGTTGTTGTAAAGCCCTGTAATAACCGTTTTGTCTTTTTCATAGCCACTGAGTAATTTCTTCATGGCCTCACGTCTCAGTTTAGACTCCGGACTGTAGCGAAGATGACGCATTTGGGAATTATTCAGTTGTTTGGTTTCTCCATCCACTTCCATTTCAAATAGATATGCGGAAGTTACTTTATTGTACAAAGAACCCAGATTGTCTCTCCCCGTTGCACTTTTTGCGGCTAAAACCTGTTCTGTCTCCGTGGAGAGGGTGTGTGTCTTTCTTTCCTTGATGCGTTCAATCACCCAGGCATAATTGGTACTCTCATCTTTTATCCGTTGCAATTCCTCGTCACTATGCTGTAAAAGGGTGGGATTGATAAATGAAAAACACTGCTCAACATCAGCCATCACGGTTTCAACCCGTCCGGCCAATTTTTGCGCAGCGATATTTTGTGTGTTCTCAGCAAACAACAATCCTGAAAACTGTGCCACAAGGGCACCATATTCTTCAATTGCTTCCTGTTCCTTAAACATTGTATCAACCATATCAGTTGTAAGGGGGCCTTGCAAAAGTTCTTTGTATTTTTTTTCAAATGCCTTAGCCCGTTTTAAAACTTCTTGTACATCTTTTTCAATTTGTGGGTCATCCGCTCCACTGTAGAAGAAAGCCAAATCCCATTTCATATGAATACCTCCGTTATTTTGTTTTTATATTATAACATCACTTTTCTGTTTCTTTTTTTGGTCCCGCTCTTCCTCCAATCATCATTCTGTATAATGGCAGGATGTACAAAAAGAAGGCAAAGGGGATGAATCGGGCATCAAAGCCAAGCATTTTAGCCGGAATAAGGCCTGCCACATTCCAGGGTA
>CAYOFT010000129.1:0-5286 GCA_964403295.1 uncultured Thermotogaceae bacterium
CTTTAATGTTATACTTCATTGTTTATCTAAACCGGTTTAAAACAAAAATAGCGAAAAACTAATATGGATGTGCATCAAAAGTAAATGGATAAGCTGTAACTTCATGAATAAAGGAAGTGGAACTATTGGTAAAAACGATGCCTTTAAGCAAAAATAAAAAAATTGGCATGACCGTCAACTTGCCGTATCTTGACAATTGGAAGATGATTCTGCTTGTGGTGATGGTGAATTTGGTCTTCGGACTTCTTCACTATTATTGGGGAATCAGTCACAGTGCGGTTTTGACAGATGCAGTGGTTTGCGGTATCACGACATCTGTTCTCAGTGTATTGTATGTCTACTTGAAAATGAAGCCGTTGCGAAAGCAGGGGTTATTGCCGGCGAGTGTGCCAAAAGTCAAACTGATGGTTTGGTTACCCAAATCTGTTTTGGGGCTGAGTGTTGTATTTTCCGTTGTTTTTATGACCCTGACACCTCTTGTTACAGAATTACTCATCAGGATATACCAGATCACAACGTTCAATTTACTCCCGTTTGTTATTTGGAAAGTAGCATACAGCGGCTTTTTAACCGCTAAGATTATTGAGTTGGCCATTCTACGGTTTGTACAGAAGGACATGGTGAAACCTTCCGATCCACCACAGCAGGGTGATATTGTTGTAAAAAATCCCTTACCCGGATTGAGTGCCTTTAAGAAGCTTTTCGATACGGTAACAACTGATTTTGGATTCAATATGCTTATCGGTCTGGTATTAGGTGGGACACTTATCATCGATCACAACGTGGTGATTGTCCCCACAAGTCGTTCAGGTATCATCATTTCCGGTGTTTTAATCGGTTTGATTGTTACAGCGTTGATGGTCTTTCCTGTGATTCGGCAAATTCACGATGCTCGTGATGCCGGAAAACTGCCTGCACCTTTTAAACATAACAAGCTGATTGCTTGGATTCCGGGAAAACCCATCTTATTTTCGCTCGTTTGGATTCCGTTTATGGTTGTTTTGTCACCGTTGATTTTTTGGCTTGTCTTTGTCCTGTTTGATTTTGAGCAACTTAACTTTTTTCAGTTTTTTGTGATCCGTACAATTTATGTCACATTGCTGACAAAGCCTGTTGTTCAATTGGCCATTTTACGATATCTTCAAGTTCCCAAACAAAGCAGTTTGAAAGGAGTTCATTAAATGTTTAACCTGTTAAAAAGTCCTATGAATATTGGAAAATTAACCATACCCAATCGTGTGGTGATGCCCGCCATGGGGGTCTCTATTGCAAAACCGGAGGGGGGGGTAACCGATGATATTATCGCCTTTTACGAAGCCAGGGCAAAGGGCTCTACAGGTCTGATTATCTCAGAAGTGACCCGTATAACCGATGGGGCAGGTATCAGTGAGCCTTGCCAATTGTCAGCCTATCGGGCTTCGGATGTGGTGGAATTGCAAAGGTTGGTGGATGTGATTCATCAATACGACACAAAAATCTTTATTCAACTACAGCATCCGGGAAGAGAGGCATCCTTTACCATTACCGGAGAACAAAGCGTTGCCCCTTCAGCCGTTGCCAATCCAATGGGGGGAGCATTGCCAAGAGCACTGAGCTTAAATGAGTGTCAAGAGCTTGTGGCGAAATTCGTTAAAGCAGCCAGCTATGTTCAAATGTCAGGTGCGGATGGTGTGGAATTGCACGGAGCTCATGGATACCTGATCAACGAGTTTCTATCTCCCGCTATGAACTTTCGAACAGATGCATACGGAGGGTGTTTTGATAATCGTATGCGCTTTGTGACTGAAATCATATCTGGGATTCGTGATTCTTGTGGACCTGATTTTCCAATTTCCGTGCGGATTAACGCAGAAGAAGGATTTGGCTTGAAAGGTGGTATTGATTTAAAAGAAGCCGTTAAAATCGCGCAGGCATTGGAAAAGGCAGGTGTAGACGCCATTAACGTGAGTTGTTATCGTGATGGCGTGATCGAACCAGGCTCTTATGAACAAGGGTGGAAAAAATACATGTCAAAGCCCATTAAGGATGCGGTGAAAATCCCTGTCATCGCAGTTGCCAACATCAAAGAGCCGGGGGTAGCAGAAGCCCTGTTGAAAGAAGAAGCAATGGATTTTGTCGGCGTGGGCAGGGCGCAGTTGGCCGATCCAGAATGGACAAAAAAGGCTTTTTCAGGAAAGGAAGATGAGATACGCAAGTGTATCGGATGCCTAATCTGTTTTGGCGAACTGACCAAACTGCATCGAGTGAAATGTGCGGTAAACCCCATCGCTTGTCGTGAACGCGAATATACCAATCCCAAGCAGAACGGAAACGGCCTTAAAGTGGCAATTATCGGCGGTGGACCTGGAGGGATAGAAGCGGCACTAACCTTGAAAGAGAGAGGGTTTCATCCCACTATATTTGATGAGAATGAATATTTAGGAGGGCCGCTGGGCTCTGTATCTAAGGGATTGATCAAAAAATATGTGGATTCTCTCATCTGCCAGGTGGACCGTGCCGGTATAGATTTACGATTGGGTCAACCAGCTGATATTAAGACCGTTCAAGAGCTGGAACCCGTTGGCGTTTTTTTGTCTTTGGATACCAGGTCCGGTAAAAAAGAGGTGGAAAATTATAAAAAAGCCTTTGATGTGGTCAGGATTATCGGAGAGAAGACCAAAGGCAACAGTATACTTGAAGCTACGCAAGAAGCCCGTGGAAAGGCGTTTGTATTTGATGTGTAATGGTTATGATAAAGGAGAGTGTGTATGTCAAAAGAATACTTGATCCCCAAAGAAAAACTGATGGATCAGACATCGACAATGGCGATGAATGACCAGTATGGAATACAAGTTTACGGAATTACTGACACCAAAAAGGCAAAAGAACTCTTGCCTGCTCCGTTGGAATTGTTGTCTGATGAGAAACCTATGTTTTATGCTTATATTGTCAACATTCGTAAACCTACGTTTGCTCCGGGCTATATGGAGGGAGGAATTGGAATTCTCGCGAGGTATGGTGAATTAACGGGGGTTTATTTTTTAGGACTTCAGTTAAGTGGTCCGGGAGCCATGACGGGAGCCTTTTTAGGTCGGGAGTCTTCCGGGTTGCCAAAAAAAATCTGTGAGAAAATTGTGGTTGATCGTAAGGATGATGAAGGGCATTGCTATATTGAACGAAGCGGTGTTCGTTTGATTGATGTGAAATTAAAAATGGGGACATACAACGAGGAAAGCTTTTCTCAACCACAGGAGGGATGTTTTGCTGAGAAGCCCATAGAAACAACAGGCGGTTGCTTCCTGCATAAATTCAACGTGGCGAATATCGCAGCCAGTGGATTAAAAATGGTTTATTACAACGGTCCCACACGTTTTCGTTCATGGGAAAAAGCGACGGCGAGTGTGAAGTTGAATTCTTCTCATGATGATCGTTGGGGAGCACTGCCCTTCGTTAAAGTCCTGGGAGCGGGTTGGATGGTCAGTGATAATTGGGTAACGGGTTTGGATGAGGTTTACAATTATTCGAAAAAAGAAATTATTCCAGCTGTTCAAGTCTTGTTTCCCGGTCGTTGGGATCGTAGTTTATTGGGAAATAATCATCAATGAATCATTAAAAAAGAGAGGAGTATGGTTATGCAGATGGAAAAAGGCAATTACAAAGGTAAAAACGTCATCGTTGCAGGAATAACTTCAAAAGAGGAACAGGAATTGATTAAAAGCATCTTGGCAGAAGGTGCGGATAAGGTTGTAATCGCGGATATTAAAGCAGATGTTTTGCAATCGTTGGAAAATGAACTTAACCGTTACTATCCAGAAAAGGTAAAAGGATTGGTTTATCGTCCTGGTTCAGCCGAAAATCTCACGGATTTGATTTACGATAGTTTGTATTTTTTGGATGGTAAGATTGACCTGTTTATCAACAATTTTTCCAGAAAAGCTGAGCGAGCGAAAGAAACACTGGATAAAGGTTATTTTGAAGACAAAACAGCCGTTGTCACAGGTGCAGCTTCGGGGATCGGATTGGCCTTAATTGAAGAGCTATTGTCCTATGGTGCAAAAAGGGTTGTGATGGCCGATGTAAACAGGGCAAATTTGGATAAGCATTTAAGCAGGTTGAGCGAACAATATCCCGGAAAAGTCACAGGAATTCTGTGTGATGTAACCGTTGAAGAGAATGTGATCAACATGATCAACGAAGCGGTTGAATTTTTCGATGGCAGCCTTGATTTACTCATCAACAACGCCGGGGCAGGTTTGGCTGGACATTTTACCATGCCAAGTAGCGGCAAGCAAATCGATAACATGCAGGTTCAGACCAATGAAATTTGGGAAAAGGCCTTTGCGCTCAACTTTTACGGAGCTTTATACGGGTGCCGAACAGCTATACCCATCATGCAGAAAAATGGTGGTGGGCAAATCATCAACGTGATTTCCGGTATTGCCTTCTATCCCATGCCCTACCAGAGCATGTATGCGTCAACCAAAGCGGCTTTAACTGGACTCTCACTGTCACTGCGCACTGAATACTGGGATGATAACATCAAAATTTCCCCCGCTACTCCGGGGACAACCGCCACAGCAATCTGGGATGTAAATGGCCAGTCCTATATGCCCGATAATGTTCAGACTGCCCAGCAGTCGGCACAAACGATTTTAACGGGCGTTTGTCATAACAAGAGGATTATATTTGGTGATATCTATGATGAAGCCGGTTCCAGAAACTGCTTCCATGTGGATTATCAGGATATTCCGGAACAATATCTGTTGAACATCGCCCGTGATCGAAGAAAAGGTGAAGGGTTAAACAAGGGAAAAAGCCAAAAAGATCATTAACAAAAAAAGTGGAGGGGGATTATGAAAAGAATTGCTTTGTTTATCCTACATGCTTTGATAGTTATTTTTATCTTTACCGGATGTACCCCAAGAGAAAAAATATTACCCAATCAACTGTACGAAACCTTTCAATCGGGGGATTTCACCGCCAATAATTGGGTAAGGGGTGGGGCGAGTCTTCCCATGATGCAAAGCGAAACCGTACAAAAGGGAAGATACGCTGTTGAGTTTCCGGGTGTTGAAACAAATCAAACATCGTTTATGTATATCGATTTAGATATTGAAGAGGACATGGTGATCAGTTTTTACGTTAAAACCCATTTCGTCTCTGGAAATGCAAACTTGAATTTCTGCATAGATGGTCGACTTACTGGATGTTGGTGGGGTCTTAACGATTGGAAACAAGTGATCCGAGAATTACCGGCAGGCAAACATCGTTTAACATGGGAGCTTTCCATGGATAGAGATGCCCAAT
>CAYOFT010000130.1:0-5271 GCA_964403295.1 uncultured Thermotogaceae bacterium
TGTATATTATTAATCAGAAGAATGAAAATTTTTCACTGTTCTTTGAGATAAAACAAGTCAACAAAATACTTTAAAAACACCTCAGTTTTAAAATGCAGTAAATCAAAAAGGCACCTCGAACCGGGTGCCTTTTTTTAAGCTATTATTGCTAAGAGAACTGTGCAAAAATTCTGGTTTTTTACTTGGAACTGCCCATTGTTAACCCTCTGACCAGATCATTTTGAACCAGTAATCCAAATATGACCATTGGAAGCACGATAATTACTGCCGACGCGCTCATAACTCCCCATTCAATATTCCTTTCACTAACAAACATATTAACAAGAACAGGAAGCGTACGTGTATCTCTTCCGGTTAAAACCAATGCGAATAAAAACTCATTCCACGAAATCAATGCACAAAGGATTGATGTTGCAGCAAGGCCGGGCATGGATAACGGCAAAATAACCTTCAAAAGCGCTTGGGTGCGTGTACATCCATCGATCATAGCCGCCTCTTCAATTGAATTGGGAATTTCCTGAAAAAATCCCCTCATCATCCATACGGCAAAAGGAACACTGAAAAATGAAAGGGCTATAACAATAGGAATATACGTATTGGCAATATTCAAATATCTTGCAATCATAAAAAACGGTAATACCATAACGATAGGCGGTGTCATTCTTGCCAAAAGTATGACAAACGCAATTGTATTTGAATTCTTCCAATTGAACCTGGCAAGTGCATATGCCGCCGGTACTCCTAAAATCAACGCAATCAAAGTTGAGAAAAGAGTCGTCATAACACTATTGAAAAAAGAGTTCAGTAATTCCGAGTTATGAAAAAAGGTTTGATAATTTTGCAGTGTAAGTTTTTCAGGAAACCACTTTGGAGGAATTGAAAACTGATCTGCTTCGACTTTAAATGAAGATAATACAATCCATGAAAGGGGGACCAACGTCCAGACTAATGCTACTACGATTATAATGATTACCAGTAATTTGATGAATGGATTTTTTTTATTCACTATTCTTGCCACCACCTATTATCTTCATATAAATAATTGTGAACACGATAGCAAGACTAAATGTAAGCATGTTAATCGCTGAAGAAAAACCGATGTTATATTGATTAAAAGCCATCCTGTATCCATAAAAAGCCAGCGTTTCACTCGCTGTGCCAGGTCCCCCACCGGTCATGATAAAAACAATATCAAAAACTCTTAAAGAAGTGAGCGTACGGATGACAACGGCCACCAAAATAGAAGGCTTTAACAGGGGTAAAGTTATCGAAAGAAATCGTTGATATGCGTTGGCGCCATCTACATAAGCAGCTTCATACGGTTCTCTGGGAATCGCTTTCATCCCGGCTAATAGGACTAATGTAACAAAGGGTGTGTATTGCCAGGCATCTGTAACAATTAGAACCGGTATGACGGCATTGGGATTTGAAAGCAAAGGATCTGCTAAAAATGAGCTAAACCCAATTTGTCTTAAAAAATGAATGACAGGCCCATAATCGCTGTTAAGAATAAACCGCCAGACAAAACCCACGACAATTGGTGCAATCATAAAGGGAATCAATAATATTGATTGTACAATCTTCCATCCTTTAAATTCTGTATCTAAAGCAAGTGCTATGCAAAATCCCAGAATTAATTCCAGGAAAACCGACCCAATAACAAAATATAGTGTTCTAAAGAGCGTTTCATAAGTAAACGGATCGGAGAATAATTTGGCGTAATTCCTGAACCCAATCACTTTGATGCCAAGATCAGGCCTGAGCAGGTTCCATCTGACAAATGACATGACGATGGTATAGATTAATGGAATGAGGAATATGATGACGATAAACACCAACGCAGGTAAAATGAATGACAAGTTTTTTTTATCTCTTAATCCCATTTAACCACCTTTTGAAAAGAAATACCGGGTCAAATGACCCGGCTTTTGCCACATCGATTAATAATAACCGTTTTCTTTCATCATATCGTCCACTTGTTTAACAGCATCATCCAGTGCTGTCTCAGCTGTTTTGGATCCGGATAAATACTCTGAAACTGCTGGAGCTATGATACCTACAACGATACTGCCCCCTTCAGGAATAAGCGGTACAATCGGTGTGGGAATACAATGTTTCATCGCTTCCTTGAATCCAACAATCCATGGGAAACTTTCAGCAAGTATTGGGCTTTCAAGAGCAGAAATTCTTGCCGGTATATTTCCCACAGGTGCCGCTTCCACTTCGTTTTCTGGGGCTGTAACAAATTTCAACCATTCCAAGGCTGCTTCTTTGTCTTTGGCATCTTTACTAACTGAAAAACCCCAGGAAATATAAAGCATTGGCAATGTTTCATCAACTTTATCTGCCGGCCTTGGGAATCCGACAAAGGAAGCCTTTCCTACAATAGATGATTTGGAAGTATCTTCTGCGTAAAACATAGCTGTTGTCCATACCTCAGCCATAGCACTTCTCCCGCTAACAAATTCATTCACCGCTTCCTGGAAGTCATAATTTTTTGCTGCCGGATTTGCGAAATCAAACATTTTTTTAGCATCTTCTAAAGCAGCAACAGCTGCTTCATCGTTAAAAACAGGGTGCATATTTTCATCTAGCAATTGTCCTCCGTTTGCCCATAATCGTTGCATGAAATGCGTTGCAAGGAAAATGCTCCTTTTCCCCATCATGCTCACACCGTAGAGATCCGGAGGCCGATGGAAGAATTCAGCCATATCTCTATACTCTTTTAACGTTTTAGGTGGATTTAATTCATACCCGTATTCCTCTTTGAAATTTTTCTTTTCTTCAGGATCATCAAAAAGATCTTTCCGATATAAAACCCCACCCAGTTCATTCATATAAGGAATGATATAAGTTTTCCCATTCATTTTTGCATTGTCTATGCCGGGAATATCTTCTTCATTAAGTGCTTCATACCCGGGAATATCACTGATCGGATAAATATAATTTGCCAGGGCAAGTGACGGATACCAAAGCATTGAAATATAAGGCACATCAAATTCACTTCTACCGGAAGTGTAACCAAGCATCAACTGGTCCAAATAGTTTGCATATGGAAATTGCTCAATTTCAACATCAATACCGGTTTGTTCTGTGAATGGCTCCATCTGAGTTTTCCAGGCATCCGTATGAATACCCACTTCACTGGAAAGACTAATTTTGGCCGAAAATGAAATTGCGACTAAAACAACACCAATGATAATCACAAGTTTTCTCTTCATTGCTTTTCCTCCTTTTATACCAAATCGTTCCTGTAAAGCTTTGCAATAGACTTCAAGGTGATTTGGATTGCATCTTTCACTGATTGTTCAATATGTTGTCGATTGGGGTTACCAACAGATAAATCCGCTTTTTTATTGACTGTCTGCTGATAACGATTGGCGTAGCAAATGCCAACAAAACCAGCTTTAACGTCCCGCAAAGAAGATACGACAAATAAAGCAGAGGCTTCCATTTCCATAGAAACCACTCTTCTTCTGCTCCAACTCTGAAAATACTCGGGATCTCTGTTGTAAAAACAGGAATGTGTCCAATTAATGCCTGTATGGTATTTTTTTTCTGATGCTTTGACTGATTCAATTAGTAAAGAATAAACCTCGGGTGAGGGAACTGCCGGATAATTAGGAGGAATGTAATAATGAGAGGCACCATCATCCCGAACACACCCATAAGGGATAACAATGTCCCCTTCATCCACATTTTCCTGTAGTCCTGCAACACTCCCGATTCTGATTAGCACTTTCGCTCCGATGTTAATCAGTTCTTCATAAACAATACTGGCAGAAGGACCTCCCATACCTGTTGATGTGACTGACACAGGAAAATCTTGATATTTCCCTGTAAACGTTATCAATCCGCGATTATCGGCAATCTTTTTCACATCCGACAATTGATCCACAATTTTTTCCACTCTTCCCTGATCACCGGGAACAATAACAACCGGTGCAATATCCCCTGATTGACATTGAATATGATACTGGAACTTGCCTTCCAAACCGATTGGTTTTCGATAGTCGACACCCATTATTCCACCTCAAATCTTTTTTCGTATAATATGAATTTTAAACACTTTTGTATTAATATAATCTTCTGAATAAAGCATAGGAATATCATTCGTTGACCAATGCACCTCTTTCATTACGGTGATTGAATCACCTACAGACATTTTCATCAGTGATGATAAATTTTTTTGAATTAAAGCCGATTCAATTTCAGCAAAAGCATATTTTATTGACTCGTTGTACATTGTTTCAAGAATATCAAAAACAACCAGATCTTTAGCGGCTGTTTCATTTAGATGGTCAATTAATTTTTCCGAGCCACCTTTGATTCTCTCCGATGCAATATAAGTTTTTGCAAAAATAGCCGGGATTCCGTTTGCCGTGTAAAGTCTCTCAACTAAAACAACTTTTTCTCCCTTTGGAATTTCCAATCTTGAAGCAATTTCCTCATCAGAATACAACAGTTCATGATGATCGTAGGTTAAGGCAGGTGTTTTCCCGGAAGTGGAGATGATTTTATCTAACCCCCTCAAATACTCAATTCCCGTATGAACATGCCCCATTTCCTTGGTAACAAACGTTCCCAGTCCTTGCCTTCGAACAATCAAACCTTCCTTTTCTAATGCTGCCAATACTTCTCTAATCAATGTTCTGCTAGCACTATATTTCTTGCATAGATTTTCAATGGAATCCAGTTGCATCCCGTCATTCATCTCAAAGATTGTTTCCTGCATTCTTTGATACGTTTCCTCATAAAGTGTTTTCCTTTTGGACAATACAACTCACCTCATCATACATCAGACATCATACGTCTTATGTTTTAGTATATACCAATTTTCAATTGAAAATAAATTCAAAGTTAAGCGATAAGCAGTGATTATTCGGAATTAATGCCAGTTAAATGATAAATCCCCGTTCTTTTGAATGTTTTTATTAAAATCCTGTAGTTTTCGAGTTTCATATTCTCCTTAACTGTGATATTCTATAATCCTTTTCAGCTAAATAAAAGCTAACGCAGTTAAAAAACAATTGAAAAAGGCACCTGTAATAGGTGCCTTTATTCGCATAGATTTTTTTAAGTTTTTCGCCAGCTGCTATTTTGCTGAGTTATATAATTCTTTTGTGTATTTAAAAACTCTCCCGAATTTAAACGTATGCTTGTAAAACTTAAGATCCAGGACCATTTCCATTTCTCCCTCTGTCATAAAATCAAGTGTGGTATGGGAGTCTTTGAATTCCGATTGAAGGGCAAAGGGAATTTCCATTTGGG
>CAYOFT010000131.1:0-5200 GCA_964403295.1 uncultured Thermotogaceae bacterium
GGAATTGGAAGTGTGATAGAAGTTGAGGGGGATAAGGAATTGGATCAAATTATTTTTTCCTATGGCTCTTTTATCACACCATTGGGATTGTACTCCGTGGATGTTGCCACCGGAGAAACCAAAGTCTTTAAAGAATCAAAACGATCCTTTGATACATCGGAAATGATTACTGAACAAGTATTTTATCAGAGTAAAGACGGGACTAAAATCCCCATGTTTATCACCAGAAGAAAAGATTTGGAATTAGATGGGAATAATCCCACACTTCTATATGCCTATGGAGGTTTTAATATTTCACTGACACCGGCTTTTAACCCTTCTATTATTTATTTGCTTGAAAAGGGCGGAATCTATGCCCATGCTAATATCCGAGGTGGTGGAGAGTATGGTGAGGAATGGCATAAAGCCGGGATGCATTTGAGCAAGCAGAATGTATTTGATGATTTTATTGCAGCAGCTGAGTACTTGATTGACAATCAGTACACCTCCAAAGAGTACCTGGCGATTCATGGCCGTTCAAACGGTGGATTATTAATGGGTGCCGTCACCAATCAACGTCCCGATCTTTTCAGTGTCGTATTTGCTCAAGTAGGGGTTATGGATATGCTACGTTTCCACAAATTCACCATTGGTTGGGGGTGGTCTGCTGAGTATGGCAACCCCGATGAAGAATCGTTCTTTAAATATATTCTTAAGTATTCACCACTCCATAACATAGAAGAAAAGGACTATCCGGCGGTTATGGTCATCACAGGTGACCACGATGACCGGGTGGTGCCTGCGCATTCATTTAAATACCTGGCCACATTGCAGGAAAAAAACAGCAGCGAGAAACCCATTTTACTACGGCTGGATCGAAAGGCCGGTCATGGCATGGGTAAACCGGTTGAAAAAATCATCGAAGAATATGCCGATATGTATGCCTTCTTGTTTCATTGTATCAGAAAATAGACTCAAACGTTTAAAGTGAAAAAAATGCATTCTAAGAATTTGATTATGAAAAATTATGATTATTAATCCTTATGAGCAAACTTGTTTTTAAACAAAAGGCATTAAAATATAAAGATTTTAAGAATACAATGATATAATGAAACAACGAAAAATTAAAAGCTATAGATGTTAGAGGAGATTCGTATGATCCGTGGCTTAAACATGGAGCAAGGCCTTGAAAATACCGGTGGTGACTTAACTTTTTATAAAGGGCTGCTGCAGGATTTTTTTAACACCTATTCAAATCATCCCGAGAAAATAATCCGCTTTGTTTCAGAAGGGGATTATCAATCAGCTGAGCTGGAAGCCCATTCTCTAAAGGGGACTTCTCGTATGCTGGGGTTTGAAATGGTTTATGATATTGCCTTTCAAATGGAACGGTCGTTAAAAGAAAAAGATAAGGCGAAATTTGATTGCTTAATTCAACCCTTGAAGAAAGAACTGAAGACACTTTTTCATGATTATGAGGGTTCTGATTTATTTCAAGAGAGTCATGAGGACTATTTATCTTTAAAACTCAATGATGAGCAAAAGAAGATCTTTTTGGATAGAATAAATGCTCTACGGCCCGTTGTAAAGGCGGGAAGGTATCAGGCAGAAATTTTGGTTTCACAATTATTAAAAGATTATGCAGATTTTGGCTTAGAAAAGAAGCTATCAGAGCTAAAGTCCTTAATTGAACAATTGGAATTTGACAAAGCTCTTGATTTTATAAAAACCATACAAAAAGAGCTATGAGGAGTGGATTATGCAAAAAAAATACAGAATTTTAATTGTTGACGATGAACGACCCAATAGAAAAGTGCTATCTGAACTATTAGCGGATGAATTTGACATCGTTCTTGCTAAAAATGCTGCTCAAGTCTTTCAACGGTTGAATGGGGAACAAATCATTGATTTGGTTCTTTTAGATATCATGTTGCCGGATATGGATGGTTATGAGATTTTAAAACGGATGAAAAATAATGACGATCAAAAGGATATTCCCGTCATATTCATCACGGTGCTGGATTCAACTGAAGATGAAGAAAAGGCGTTCCAGCTGGGAGCTGTCGATTTTATTACCAAACCCTTCCACCCAAGTATTGTGAAACTAAGGGTGAAAAATCAGATCAAACTCATTGAGCAAAAACAAATGCTCGAAGAAATGGCGGGGATTGACGGTTTAACCGGTATCAACAATCGGCGTAGTTTTGATACGATTTATCAGAAAGAGTGGCAAAAAGCCCTTCGCTATCATGAGCCCCTTTCGCTGATTATGATTGATGTTGATTTTTTCAAAAATTTCAATGATTTTTATGGTCATGGAGCCGGAGATGTGGTACTAAAAGAAATATCAAAAGAAATTAGCAATCAGTTACAACGTCCTGAGGATGTGGTTGCTCGCTACGGGGGAGAGGAATTTGTGGTCGTTTTACCCCGAACAGAGAAAAAATGGGCTTTAAAAAAGGCGGAAGAGATTCGAAAATCCATTGAAAATCTGGCTATTGACCATGAAAAATCCGATTGCGCAGATGTTGTGACCATTTCTCTTGGCGGTGTGACTTATGAGAAAGGGGATAACAACCCTGAAGCCTTCTTAAAGCAATCCGATGAAATGCTTTACAAAGCCAAATCCGAAGGAAGAAACACGGTCATCTGGCGATAACGTTTAAAGTATTTTTTAGGAGGGTTCAAATGGAAGTGTCAAACAATATTTCTAAAGAGGTTCACAAAAAACTGGCAATAGAAACGTTTAACAAAACTTGGGATTTACTTGATAAAACAAATCGATCGGAAGCTGAAAACATAGAAATGATACACACTGCACATGCTTCCAGATACCATTGGGGGCAAGTGGGAACCCCTCTGGAATTTCAGCGGGGAGAATGGCAGATCGCCCGGGTATATGCTATTTTGGGAATGGGTGACGCTGCTTTGTTTCATGCAGAAACTGCTTTAAAGACCTGTCAGGAAAAGGGAATTGGAGATTTTGATCTTGCATTTGCCTATGAAGCGATTGCTCGTGCTTACTCAATTTTGAAGAATAATGCTGAAAAAGAGAAACATTTAGCTTTGGCAAAGGAAGCTGGAGAAAAAATAGACGATGAGGGAAACAAGGAGTATTTCTGTAGTGAGTTAGATTCCATTTGCTAATGAGACAATTTACTCTGGAATTAAGATTTATGGTGAAAAAGTGCTGAAAATCGATTTTTATTTTTGGGGTTCTCAATGCCCACATAATGATATTAACAAGAAAATATTAGATGCTTACACCGATGATGAGCGTTATAAGATCAACTATCACGATATTTCAGATGATTTTGAATTGGCGGAGAAGATGAATCTCTTTTCTCCAACGCTGTTAGTTTTTAATGATACCTTCAGGTGGAACGGACCAATCAAGAAAGAACAAATTGAAGCTTTTGAGAAAGGGGAAATCCCCTACAGAAAGCCATATAAGGTAAACCAAAGTGATAATGTTATCAAAGGCATCCTTAAACCTCTTGATGAAAAAAGCGTTTTTGCTACCTATCAACCATGTGCAAGATCATTTGGTGAAAGCTGTTGTGTTTCAAAATCAACCTGGATTAAAAACATTAAGGAACGATATGGTTTAAAACACTTGGGCTATCTCCATTATGTTGATGGTGAATGTGTGGGGGGAGCTGAGTTTGTTCCCTCTTTAGCTGTTCCTTATAATATCCCAAAAAAGGAAGATATAGCCTTTTTAACCTGTTCATATCTTTCCGGTGAAAATGTGGATTATAAGGGGTATCCCCTTGAAAAACTGGAGAGTGAATTGCCCGGCCTGGGTTATAAAGATTTATTAACCATCGCCTCTGAAGAGGTTGTCTTTCCGAATGGTCCGCTTGAATGGTTTGAGAAAAGAGGCTATATCGATTTGGGAGAGGTTTCTTTTGAACAAAATGAAGGGGCAAGACTGCATTTGCTGAAAAAGGATCTGCAGAAACTGGGAGGGAACTGAGTGGAAATCGTTTTATATTTTGTAACGGGCTTTTTGTTTTTGGTTTCTTTTGTCAAAGACAGGCAAAAAACAAAAATGGCCCTGAAAAAAGCCTGGAAGTCTCTTGAAAGAATCCTTCCCCAATTATTGGGGATTGTTTTTTTGGTGGGTATTATTCTGGCCCTTTTTGATGCCCAAACGATTTCAACGTTGATTGGCAGTGATTCGGGATTTTTGGGTATTCTCATCTCTGCAATTGTAGGTGCAGTTACACTGATCCCAGGGTTTGTGGCATTTCCCACAGCTGCTTTGTTGCTTGAAAATGGTGCCGGGTATATGCAGGTGGCGGCTTTTGTTTCAACCTTGATGATGGTGGGTGTTGCCACTGCCCCTGTGGAAATGAAATGTTTTGGGAAAAAGTTGACGTTAATCCGAAATATCATGGCTTTTGTTTTCTCCATTTTAGTGGCTTTTATCATTGGCTGGGTTGTTGGAAAATGATGAGAATTTTTAAACGTTATCGATTATTGATAGGAATAGGTTTGTTTTTTATCGTAGCTTTCTTTGTTAACCGTTCTTTTGCACAAAAGGCCATGGATTTATCCGTAGAAACGCTTTTGCAAATGGCGTATATCCTCCCTCCGATATTTCTTTTGCTGGGATTATTAGACGTTTGGGTGCCGAAAGAAACCATGGTGAAATTCATGGGAGAAGGGTCCGGCATTAAGGGGATGGTCCTTGCCATTATCATTGGGTCAGCAGCTGCCGGACCATTATATGGCGCTTTTCCAGTGGCTGCTGTCTTTATGAAAAAAGGGGTTAAATTCACAAATATTCTCATCTTCATTGGAGCATGGTCCACAACGAAAATCCCCATGTTCCTCTTTGAAATGACTTCACTTGGAACGAAATTTGCACTCACAAGGCTTTTTGTGGATATTCCCGGAATCATCATCATGGCTTATCTGTTGGCAAAATTGATTCCAAAACATGAGATCGAAGAACTTTATAAAAGAGCTGCTGATGAATAAAAAGGCTATTATAGGAGCTACTTCAGCAATATTAAGTTTTATTAAAATCATGATATACTAAAGGATAAGCTTTCAGAAAACGCTGTACAAGCAAAAGGAGTCTTAAAATGATTTATGAATTTATCTTTGGGCTTTCGACTTTTGTTCTATATTACGCATTAGCCGCATTGGTTTTGTTGATGGTCAGGCCTCTTTTTAAGCGGCAAATGGAACTCTTTCGGAAATTGCTTCA
>CAYOFT010000132.1:0-5153 GCA_964403295.1 uncultured Thermotogaceae bacterium
TCGTTTGTTTGCTGAATTCATGCGGGAAGAATGAAGATCCACCGACTGCTTTAAGAGTGGGTTTGGATAGAATTCCCTGAGCCGGTTTCGAGAACTTGTAACCGGAACTGAGATCCAGCCATTTTTCTTCCTTTTTACTTGAGTATGTATTTGGTGGTGTTTTGACAAGATTACTTCTTAACACCGTCACAAATTCTCCTTTATCGTTAATATATCCGATCTCTGTCAAATAAGAAGCGTTGGGATTGTTTACATTGGCATAGTATTTTCTTTCACCATCTGATGAAATATCATATTCCCAGATCTGATGGGCGTTTTCTCCGTTGAATTCAATATAGGTCACATCATAAATTCTCAGGTAAATGCCTTTTTCTTCTCGTTTTAAACGTTCGATTAACTCTGCTGTCTGATCGGAAAAATCCCAATACATATGAATCCAAAGAGGGTTAACGGGTAAAGCTACCAGTTTATCTCTGTTATATGATTTGGGAAGTTCAGGTATTACCGGTTCCCCAGGATTAATCTGTTGCTGATGAGATCCTGCACCTGAAACAAAGGAAGATTCATTTGCCTGCTCGGCCCGTTCATGCCTGACCAGTGAACGTTTGATTCTGTCTTCCAGTTCAGTCTTTTTCATGTTTCGCTTAAAGGAAATTCCCATTTTCTTAGCAATTTTACGCAATTCAAAAATTCTTGGCTCACTTCTCAGCATTTTCCTGATTTTTTCCATGGAAGTTGGATCGATTTCCTTGATGAACTCGCTGGTCAGTGACTGAACCAGTTCCTTTTTTCGCATCTTATAATAGCCCTTGATCTCTCTGGACTTGGCTATTTCTTTTAACTCATTGACAGTCTTTTCAGAAAGACTCTTTGTACTCCACATTTTCTTGCCTCCCCGGTTTATTAAAATATATCAAAATTCCTTTTTTTATATTGACTATTACTGTTGACGATTTTGATCGATTACTTAATGCCCTTGTTTGCGCGTTAGATAAACGCTCATCCTCAAGGTTGAATTGAAAACCTTTTAGTGTCAACCCCTCTACATAATCGCTAATCGCCAAAAAAGACCACCCTAATCCTACATCAGTTTCAATGATGTTTTCACTAGGGCCTTTTAATATACCCATTTGACAACGCTCGGATTTGATAGTAATGGATAGCCCTAAAGCAACCCCTTTTAACAAAAAAGGCAAACAAGAAAAGGTTTGGTCTATTCTGCCTCCAAGAACGCCAAACAGGAAAACTTTATGGATTCCCATTCTACTCACTAAATCAATGGCTGCCTCCATATCCAGATAATCTTTATTCGATGGATAAAACAATTGTTTTCCGGAATGGGAACAATACCATTTGTAAGCCTCATCACTGCAGGAATCCATGTCTCCGAGCAACATATCCGGCAAGATTGTGAGTTCATAAAACATATTTAATCCACCGTCAACGGCAACTAAGTAACAGATGTCTCCTTTTAACTCTTGGATATAACCCTTCTCAGCTTGAGTTAAAGGATATCCCCCAACCAGGATTGCCAATCTTTTTTGCAAAATACCCTCCGATAAATTATACTGATTTTGGAAGATTTTAACCGATTTAGGTGGAATAAAAGCTGATTTTCATCCGAATACTACATATTTCATCTATTTTTGTTAAAATATCTCACCTTTATAATGCTATTATACACCAATTAAAACAAATGTCAACACATAACAATTGTCCAATTGTAATCTGAGTAAGTATTAATCATCGTTTCTTAACAACAAAACAAGGGATCTAGAAAAGATCCCTTGTTTTTCTGGATAACTATACAATTGAAAGAATTCCCAAAACCCAGCAATAAAAAGCAAAATATTTCAATTGCTTTGTTTTTGTCAATATCCTCAATAGCCAAAGGGCAAAGAAACCGGATATTGCCGCAAAAACAAATCCCCACATTCCCTCTGTTATTTTAGTAATTTGTTCTATCTTGAGTAGGGTCGTTCCCAGAATAACGGGAATGGAAAGCAGAAAAGAAAATTTAAAAGCGTCTTCCCGTTTAACGCCAAAAAACAAAGCGCCAAACAGTGTTAAACCACTTCTGGATAGTCCCGGAATAATGGCTAATGCCTGAAAGATACCAATTAAGAAAGCTTTTTTTAATCCAATCTCTTTTATTGAAGTATCAGTCTTTTTCAGACCATCTGAAAGAAATAACAACACACCGGTTATCATCAACGATAAACCAATGGTCAAATTTGAAGTAAGGTGTTGATCTAAAAAATCTTCAAGAAAAAATCCTGAAACAGCTGCCGGTATCGTTCCGACAATCAAAGCCAAAAATAATTTCCATGCGTTAAAATCTTTTGTAAACAAACCTTTGAGAATCAACCAAATATCTTTCCAAAAAAAGAACAATACCGCCAACAGTGTTCCGAAATGGAGCAGAATGACATAATCTGTTCCAAAATCAATATTAAAAAAGTTCCGAAACAAGAATAAATGTCCGGAACTTGAAACGGGCAAAAACTCAGTTGTCCCTTGAATGATTCCTGTGCTTAAGGATTGATAAAAATTTTCCATATTTTGTAATAACTATAATTTATCGCAAACTGCCGTAATCAAAGCTGACATTTTGTTACCCGTTTTTCTGGCAACTTCAAGTACCTCTTCAGCCGTTAACGGTTGCAGGTCATCACCAACAGCCTTGTCGGTGATTGCAGACAAACCAATAACCTTAATACCGCCATGTGCAGCACACAATGCCTCCGGAACACTGGACATACCAATTGCATCCCCACCCATGTGCCTGAACATCTTCAACTCTGCCGGTGTCTCAAAATTTGGTCCGGATACTGCTACATAAATGCCTTCATATAAAGGCTCTCCAATTTCCCTTGCGGTTTCAAGAACCTGTTTTCTGAGTTCTGTTTGATAGGCATCAGACATGTCCGGGAAACGCGGTCCCCATTCGTCGATGTTCTGACCGATCAAAGGATTGTCTCCGATCATGTTGATGTGGTCTTTGATCAACATGGGAACACCAATTTCAAAATCCGGATTTAATCCACCGGCTGCATTCGTTATGAAAAGGTATTCCACCCCCATCATTTGCATGACTCTAATTGGAAAGGTAACAGTTTTCATGTCGTAACCTTCGTAAAAGTGAAAACGACCATTCATTAAAACGACTTCGTTTTTACCCAATTTTCCGAAAATTAATTCCCCCTTATGACCGGGTGCTGTTGAAACTGGAAAATCAGGAATTTCTGAATAGGAGAAGATCTTTTTGTTGTCCAGCGTCTCTGCAATCACGGATAAGCCGGAACCGAGAATGATCCCTATTCTTGGAGTTTCAAGCAATTTATTTGTTAAATAGGATGCGACATCTTCTACCCTTTTCTTATAATTATTCTGACTCATTTGTAATCACCCCAAATATTGAAAGACGGGCTTAATGAAAAAAGCCCGTCTCTTTAATTTTGTTCTGTTTATCGAACGGTCATGAGTGTTGCAGCTGACCACTTTGTTGTTATTTTCATATACTGATTTTCATAAACGATTCGCATTCTGACGAACATTCTGTCCCCAGGATTCCCTACATAATTCGGGACTTCAATAGGTGGAATGACATTCCCAAATAAAGTCTTTTTATATTTTCTGGAATCGTTAAATGAGGCGTATCTGCTTAGTTCAATCTCATATGTCTTGGTGTAGGCACCCATTTGTAAATTGGAATCATCGAACACAAATTGGTCTATGAGATATGGGTTATTATTCATGTCAATTCTTGCATCTGTAATTACCGGCGCATTGATATCCGGATCGAAGGTAAAGGTGTAAACATCCCCTCTTGTGACTGCATCCCCGTCAGAGGAATCAACGCGAACATAATATGTATTGCCGGATACCAACTGTTTGCTGATTGAAATATTTGTCGTCACGGTTGTTCCAAGATAATCGAAACTTTCCCGTGTGTTTCCAACATAAGCATAATATTGAACATTGTCACCCAAATCAGGATCCGTACCGTTGGTCCAGAACATATTCAAAGGCGTATTGCCAAAGACTACCTTTCTAACGACTCCTGATGGGGTCAGTATCACCGCTTTTTTCGGAGGTCTGTTAGGAATGTCCTGAATTGTCAACAACGGATTTCCCTGAGACTGTCCGCCGTCTACTCCGTATATTCTGTAAGTGACTTCGCTTTCAGTTACCGATGAATCGTATAACTTCACGGTAGAAGCAGAAGAGGCGAACCCTCTGTAAACAAAATAAAACTGGTCGCTTTCTGCGGACTTTTTCTCGAGAATGTAGTAAAGGACATCTTCACCCTTTTTGACTTCAATCTCAAATTTTGATCCATCCGCTGACCAGCCAGGTGTACCTACTATTTCCGGAACCGCAGGTTTTGTAGTTTGAATGGAAAAATTCCCAACCATTATTGTAAAGGTATCACCAAATGGATTTTTAATCGTTAAATGCACGGTATATTCAACTTTTTCAGTAAAAGTATAGGTGTAAGTCTTTGACTGTCCATACTTTATGAAATCAGAGGAATCGGTGTTTCCGGAATAGGTAAATTCCCATTTATACTCATAATTATCTACCTGTTCCTCAGAAAGCTGGCTGTCGGTAAGAGTTAATTGCATTTCCACCTGATCGTTTTTCTGAACGTTCTGCCATGTTATAGGCGTTGAGTCCACAAATGTTGCAATAGTATATTCAGGCGCTTCCTTAACCACTTCAAAATCGTAGGTTTTTTCATAAGTCTTGTCACCCGTTGTAACCAACGTTACTTTTAATCGATATTGTCCGGGAGCAGTTGAAAATGTTGCCGTATATTTTTTTGCTTCTTCACCTTCTACTGTTTTACTGAAACTGCCTTCAGCATGCTCCGTATTCTGAAAGTCCCATTTGACACTTTTAACCTGAGCATCTTTTGCAAATACATCCCCCACTCCGCCGGCACTGCTTGAGGTTATTTTAATCTCAAATATTTGAGAAGCCCCAAAAACAATGACCTTCTTTCCCAGAATTTCTAGGCTTGCTTCTTTCTCCATGAACAAGCATCCTGTGAAAGCCAAAACCATCACAACAGATAAAATTACTAACAGTGACGTCTTTTTCACTTTTTACCACTCCCCTATCTTAATGGAACAAGAAAATTTTATTAT
>CAYOFT010000133.1:0-5063 GCA_964403295.1 uncultured Thermotogaceae bacterium
GTTGTTCCTTCATTCTCAATACTTTTAATGGACATCTTCCCTTGATTTAATTCCAAGTGTTTTTTGATGATGTTAATGCCTAGACCGGTACCGGTCTCATAACGTGTGCCGGGTGTAGAAGTAATTAAACTTGTTGAAAGACTTTTCAGTTTTTCTTGGGTCATTCCTTTCCCGTAATCTTTAATTTTTATCTGTACTTCATGCTCCAAATCCTGATGTGTAATCTCTATACGACTGTTTTCATAAGAAAATTTCAACGCATTGCTGATAATATTTCTAAAAATGATGAAAAGGCTTTGTTTATCGACTATTAAGGTTACTTCTTCCAAATGAATGGGTATCAGCTTAATTCGTTTGGCTTCCAGGGGAAGCTTTAACATTTCCTGCGTTTGTTGAATGATGTCTAAAAGATGGACCTTTTCTTTATGGATTTGAAGATTTTCCAGGTTTATTCGCGACCATTCCAAAAGGTTCTCCGTAATGGTAAACAAACTTCTTGCTGAATCGTAAATGTCCTTGACAAAGCTTTTGAGCTCTTCAGGTGACAATTCATCATATTCATCATAGATAATTTGGGATAAATTGAGGAGTCCGTTAAAGGGATTCCTCAAATCATGGGCCACTACGGAAAAAAGTTGAGTTTTTTCTTCATTCAATCTTTGCAATTCCAGTTTCTTTTCATTCAGATTATTGAATATGACCTGATAAGGTTCATTAATGCCGGTTTTGATAATTGAACGGTAAATCAGATAGAAGGAGACGATTTTGGCAAAATGGCCAAGGAGATTGGAAATGTCATAATTATGAATGTAAATGGTGAAAAACAGTTCAGAAATGATGGTGACAATGAAAGACAGTAAAAGAGAATGTAAAACGGCTTTGGGAAAGTGATCTTTATTTTTATAAAGAGCGATTATAGAAAGTATCAGAATACCAATTATCAGCAATTCACTGACGATTTTAAAGGGAGTTTGTCCCACCCCTTCAATAAAACATTCCGGAAAAACCTTAAAGACAAGAATAAGGAGAATAAAAATGGTTGAGATGATGCCGTATATGATCATAACCCAGATCGCATTGACCCGCTTTTTCTTGTTGAGGAAATAAAAGCCAAGCAATAAACTGATGCTTTCCATGAATCGTCCCACGACCCAAAGTTGATTGGCATAGAAATCGTAGTCGGAAAATATATTCATACCAGAATAGCCCAAAGTGTGTAAAAAATCAAAATTCGCTACAAATAAATAGGTTAAACCAATAAAATACAGATAATAATTGTCAATGACACGCCTGGAATTCCAGGTAATAACAAACATGATCACGGCGATGATAATTGAAAAACCTTCAGCGTAAGCATGGAACAATAAAAAATGGCTGGATAAAAGCCATAGAGTCATCAGTATGATGGAATAGAACAAAATATTCAAAATTGTTTTTTTGGCCATTATTTTTATGCTTTTATTCTCGGAATGAAGCAAATCAATTCTCCATTTCATTCAAAACAATACTGAAAAAGAATCGGCTGCCTTTATTAGGGATACTTTCCAACCTGATTTTTCCACCCATGATCTCCACAAGCTGTTTCGAAATGGCAAGACCAAGGCCAGTTCCCTGATAAGCTTTAGTTGAGCTGAGATCTCCTTGGACAAAAGCCTTGAAAAGTTTTTCTTGGATTTCTTTAGAGATCCCAACACCGGTATCGGTGACAGAGAATTCTATCTCATGTTCTTTTCCAGTATGATTCAGTTCTTTAATTTCCAAAATAATTTGCCCCTCGTGGGTAAATTTCAAGGCGTTATCTATGAGATTTGTCAACACCTGCCTGATCTTTAATTCGTCTCCCAATAAAAGCCCTGGTATGTTTGTATCTTTGTGAAACCCCACTTCCAGCCCCTTTTTTTTAGCTCCGCTAAAGAGTATTGATAGGATGTTTTCAAGCATTCGGCTAATATTAAACGGTTCTATGTTGAGTGCCACTCTGCCCGATTCCAATTTTGCAATATCCAGGATATCATCCACGATCTTCATCATATGCTTTGCGGAAATTTGGACAAACTCCAGATATTCTTTTTGTTCCATGTTTAAATCCGTGTCGGCTAACAGATTGGTCATACCAATTACGCCATTCATAGGGGTGCGCATTTCATGACTCATGTTTGCCATAAACTGGGACTTTGCGCTGCTTGCCTTTTCGGCTGCTTCCTTTGCCTGTTGTAGTTCTTGTTCGGTTTTTTTTCTTTCTTGGATTTCTTTCTTTAAGGATTGTAATGTCAAAATCAGGTCTTTAGTTCTTTCTCTCACCTTTTCTTCCAATTTTTCTTTGGCCTGATTTCTTTCAAGGGCATATTGGATAGACCGGCCTAACAAATAACTGTTGATTTGACCTTTTATCAGGTAATCTTGTGCACCTTGTTTTACTGCACTTATTCCCATCTCTTCGTCATCCATGACGGTCATGACAATCACAACCGGCACCTTGAATTCTGAAGACAGTAACTCTTTTAGTGTATCTAAACCGTAGCTTTCCTTAAGGCCCAAATCCAGCAAGACAACATCGATGTCGCCTTTGGAAAGCCTTTTTTTACCCTCTTCAAGAGACCCTGCTTCTTCAAAATGATGCTCGAGTCTTTTACAATCTTTTAGCATCTCGCGTATGAGTCTCACATCTCCGGGATTATCCTCAATTTGAAGTATTCGAATTATTTTATCTTGCATATCTTCACTCCTCCGGTAACTTTACGATAGTAAACCAAAACTCCTGGATTTTATTTACCACATGTATAAACTGGTCAAAATCAACGGGTTTGGTGATATAGCAATTGGCGTTTAGATTATAGGCGTTTAAGATATCTTCATCCGCTTGGGAAGTGGTTAAAATGACTACGGGGATTCTTTTCAGGTTTTCATCCGCTTTGATAATTTTTAAAACCTCCTGACCGTTCATTTTAGGCAAATTCAAGTCCAAAAGAATTAGGTCGGGCTTGGGAACCGTTGTAAAGGGAGGTTGCTTTTTCAAAAAAGCAATGGCCTCTTCACCATCTTCCACGATGTACAAATTGTTGTTTATTTTGCCCTCTTTGAGGGCCTCTTTTGTCAGACGCTGATCACCAGGGCTGTCTTCAACTAAAAGTATTTCAATGGAATTGGTATTTTTTTCCTCGATCATTTCATATCCCCCTCTTTTAAAATCGTAAAAATAAAGGTTGTCCCTTCTCCGGGAGTGGAGTCAACACTGATTTTCCCCCCATGCCGTTCCACGATTTTTTTGCACACAGCCAAACCGATGCCGTTCCCGGAATACTCGTTTCGCCCGTGTAAGCGCTGGAAAACCTGGAAAATTCTTTCAAAATACTTGGATTCAATACCAATCCCGTTATCCTGAACCGTAAACTTCCAGTTGTTATTGACAGATTCTACACCGATATGAATTTTTGGGTGTTGCTTACCTCTAAATTTGATGGCGTTGCCTACAAGGTTTTGAAACAATTGCCTTAATTGAGTTTCATCTCCATATACGGTTGGCATAGGATCATGAGTAATCGCCGCCTTGCTTTCTTCTGTGGCGATTTCCAGATTATTTAAGATATCAGAGATGACTTTATTGCAATCAACCCGGGAGAAGGTCTTACCTTTTGTATCGACCCTGGAATATTTGAGAAGGTCGTTAATCAGTGTTTGCATACGTTTTGCACCTTCAACTGCAAAGGCAATAAATTCTCTGCCATCGTCGTCCAAAATATCCATATAACGCTTTTCAATGAGTTGCAAATAACTGGTTATCATACGCAGGGGTTCCTGAAGATCATGTGAAGTGATGTAGGCAAACATCTCCAGTTCTTTGTTGGAGCGGGTTAACTCTTCCGTTCGTTGCATAACCATTTCTTCCAAGTGTTTTTCGTGTTTTTGTAATTCTTCCTGGACTTTTTTTCTTTCATTTATCTCTTCGATGAGTTCTTTTGTTCTTAAACGGACCTGTGTACGCAACAGGAAACTACCACCGGCAAGAACAAGAATAACCGTTGCACTCGCTACCAATCCCCACAACAACCATTTGAAGATTGAAGTATCCTGCGGCTTTGTTGAAAACCATTTTTCTAATGTTTTATAATAAAAGGAATCTGCGTTCGCCTTCATTTGTGAGATATGCTCGTCAATTCTCATCTTTAGCATCAAGGAAAGTTCTGATCCGATTGGAAACGCAAAATATAAAGTAGAGGGCTGGAAGATGATCGGTGTGGTCACCAATTCAAATTCAGATAAATGTAAAATTGCAAAATCCTTACTGGCAACCCCTGCATGAACCTCACCGTTTTTAACCGCCTGGAAAACCTGCAAATAGTCATCTTTTTCCTCAAAAGTGCAATCGATATTAAAGGCTTTTACAAGTGCTTTCAAGCCTTCCGGTCCTTCGTAGTTGACGCTGTTTTTTAAAACGGCGACTTTTTTCCCATCCAGATCAATGATGGATTCGATATCTTCACCTTCCATTGTGTATATTCCCGACCAACTGGTATAAACACTTTCATCTGAAAATAAAAAAAGCTCATCCCTTTTTTCAGTGAATGCGACATCGGGCATGACATCAATTTCTCCTTTTTGTAATCGGGACAAAGATTCTTCCCAGGACCCTGGCACGTATTCAACATGCCAGTCTTCCTGTGAGGCAATATAGTTGAAGATATCCACCCAAAAACCTGTTGCGACTCCATCTTCTTTCATAAATATTTTGGGCTGATTTTGATAAATTCCAACTTTAACTGAAAGAGATGATTGTGAGAATGTTGTTGAAAAAAGAATAAAAAACAGGAGTGAAAGAATGAATCCAATTCGATAGCCAATCTTTCTGTCAAAAAACTTTTTGGACATATTGTTCAGCCTCCTGGATTTATTGTTCATTGGATGATCTTTGAAACATTCTATCTTCCATACTTATGGTAATTAGCGAGTATAAGATTATAGCAAAATTACAGTAAATAACCTAAACCTTTTATGTTTTTTTTACATGTTTTTTTGTCGGGGAAAAAATTTCATAAGGCTTTTTCTCTGATTTCCTCTGAAGCCCT
>CAYOFT010000134.1:0-5044 GCA_964403295.1 uncultured Thermotogaceae bacterium
GAATCCACCAGTGCCGTCACCGGTGCTGATACAGATTATCTGGCTGATTTTGGTACTACCGAGGACTCCGGCACTATCTCCATCAACATTGACGGCAGTTATCGCTATATAAATTACGATGCCTCGGCAACGGGCGATACGTTGGCTGAACTTGTCAGCAAGATCAACGCAGCAGACAGCCGTATCTTTGCTGAAGTTGAAGACCTAGGCGGAACGCTGAACCTGAAAATAGGCAGCACGGAGCCCGATGTGAATATCTCATTATCCGATTCAGGGGATGTACTGGAAACATTGAACATCGACACCACAGAGGCCAACGGACACCATTCAAACGGATTCAGTGGTACCGGACACACCGAAGGAGGGTTCCAGGAGGCGCAACAAGCAACGGCAACGGTGAATTTCGGTGGGATAGAAACCGAAATAACCAGCGATACCAACACCTTCACCAATGTTCTTCAGGGGATTAATTTCACCGCACGACAGGAAAGTGCCACCCCGGTTACAGTGACAGTAACCCAAAATATTGAAGACACCAAACAACATATACAGGACTTTGTAGATGAATATAATGATCTCATGGATTATCTGTATGAAAGATTGTATGCGGAAGATGACCGTGTTGAAACCACGTCCACAGCTTCTGAAGAAGATGATACAGATGAAGAAACGGATGAATTGGCAGATGTATTGGTGGGCGATCCTCTCCTGAGAAGCATCTTTGAAGAAATGAAAGCCATGGCCTATCAGGATATGGATGCAGGCGGCCAGGAGATCTATTATTCCAATACCATGTCCGGAACTGAAGAAAGTACCCTTTACGATCTTGGTGTAAGGCTCCCTTCCGGCAGCACCGGAACACTGACCATACACGTGGATGGCTTTGATGATCCGATTGAAATGACATACGCGGAAGATGACACTGTCGAAGACATCGTCAACCGTATGGCCTTATATGGTGATTATAACGTCAATGCAACCATTGAAGAAAACGGCAGCGGTTCATTCGTCTTCAAAATATCCAGTCCAAATGACATCATCATCACAGATACGGCCACTACCGGTTACAGTGGATTGAAAAGCACATTGTTAACCAATCATGGCGATACTTCCTTAAAATACGATTATTTGACTGAAATCGGTGTTGGAGCTTCTGACGGATTCAGCGATTATACCAATAATTACAGAAACATCATGCGTGGAAGACTTTCCATCAACGATCAACTTCTTGAAAACGCTTTGAGAAGTAATTCAGAAGCAGTCTGGGAAACATTTGGTATTTCATCTACGATTGCAGGAACTGAAATGAAAGGTCTGGCCA
Organism: uncultured Thermotogaceae bacterium; assembly: GCA_964403295.1. Lineage (GTDB taxonomy): Bacteria > Thermotogota > Thermotogae > MWEM01 > MWEM01 > JASUTC01. The sequence continues at coordinate 1,322 of CAYOFT010000134.1, forward strand.
CTCAATTATCCGACAAAATATACGATTACAACATGTTTAATACGGGAAAGCTCCAACGGGTCATTGGATACAATGGAACCATTTCCCAAGAGGTCAGAAGAATCAACAGCGAGATTGTTGATTGGTCTTCACGGTTAAACAGAAAATTTGAAGCTCTATGGGCAAAATATTCCTCCCTGGAACAAACCATCAGCAGATTACAGGAACAGGGAACGGCTTTGCAAAACGCCTTTTTGAATCTGAATGGAGGAAGCAGATAATCGGCAAAACAATTTATTATAACGAAGACAAAAAAAGGCTCGATCAGCTTCTTGTTGATCGGGGCTTTTTTTCATCCAGAACAAAGGCTGCTGCAGAAATCATGCTGGGAAACGTAATGGTCAACGAAGAAAAGGTGACAAAGGCTGGAAAGCGCTTTTCAGATGATTGTGACATACGCTTAAAGACTCTCAGTATTCCTTATGTGAGCCGGGGAGCGTTGAAATTAAAACGGGCATTTGAATGTTTTGATTTATCGGTTAAAGACAAAGTCTGTGTTGATCTGGGTGCCTCAACTGGCGGATTCACTGAAATCCTGCTCTTAAACGAAGCAAAAAAAGTATATGCCGTTGATGTGGGCTACGGTCAATTAGATTGGAAGATTCGTTCAGATCACAGAGTCATCCCCATGGATAAAACCAACGCCAGATATTTGAATAAAAATTCCTTTGCGGAAAAGATCGAATTCATCACAGGAGATTTGTCATTTATTTCCTTAACCCTTATACTGCCGGTTGTCCACACCTTATTATACCCAGAAGGAGAAGCGGTTTTATTGATCAAACCACAATTTGAACTGCCTCCTGACAGGAATGTGAAAGGCATCGTCAAAGACAACGAAGACCGCTGGCAAGCGGTTCAGAAGATATTTGTGAGTTGTCATGAATTGGGTTTCACCGTGGAGAATTTTACACTATCCCCAGTCAAAGGGAACAAAGGCAATGTAGAATACCTTGTAAAGATTTCTTTACCTTATTTCCAGGACAGGTTATTAAGTGATACAATAGTACGAGATAGAATCTTTAAACGAAAGGATGATTGACAGTTGAAAAAGATAACGTACGAAGACCTTCTGCTGTTCAAAAACGGGGAGTTTGATTTTGTTAATGATCTGACTGAAGAATTTGACTGTACAAAGGCTCATTCAAGGGCATTTGAAGCCATGAAAGCCGGTTTTGACATCAAATCCCGTGATTATAACATCTTTGTTGTCGGAGATACGGGAACAGGACGCAGGACTTTTGTCCGACAAACTGTTGAGAGAGTGGCAATGGACAGAGGGATGGCTTCGGACTGGATTTACGTCAATAACTTTATTGATCAATGGAACCCCAATGCCATTGCTTTAAATGCGGGAACAGCTAAAGTTTTAAAAAAAGATGTCAAAAAATTATTGGAAAATTCTCTAAAAGCCCTTGATAATCTTTTTGAGGGTGAGGTTTATCAGCAAAAGGCCCAGGAATTAAAAGCCGAATATGATGAAAAACAAAAACAGTTATGGAATGATATTACAACCAAGAGTAAAGAATTGGGTTTCAGCCTAAAAATAGCCCCAAACGGTATTATCACCAATCCCATCAAAGATGGTAAACGGATTAGTCAAGAGAAGATTGACAGTCTGGAAGGTGAAGAAAGAGAAGCTTATGAATCCAATTTGGTTAAATGCAAACAATTGGTAGAGGGCTATCTGTATAAGTCCCGAGTTTTAAATAATGAATACGAAGATGAATCGGATAAGATGAATGTAGAAAGCGCTCAATTTGCTTTAAAACCAATTTTTGCCAAATATGAACAAAAGTACCGACAGTATAAGGATATAACAGACTTTTTGAATAAGATACTTGAAGACATGACAGACAACCTTATGGTTTTAATGGGTGATAGCGAAGAGGAAATCCAAAAACTGTACAGTCGTTATCAAATCAACGTCTTTGTGGATCACACCAATGAAAAAGGCGCACCGGTTATATTTGAGTTGAATCCCACATATTCCAACCTTTTTGGAAAAATTGAATATCTTTCAAGGAACGGATATCTGTACACAGATCACACGTTGATCAAACCCGGTTCATTTCACAAAGCAAATGGCGGTTATATCATCATCGAGGCAAAAGACGTGCTGAACGATTTTTACGTGTGGGACACTTTAAAAAAGATGTTGTACTCTGAAAGAATCAATGTGGAAAACATTGAAAGCAGAAGTGGCTACTCTTCTTTGGCAACCATCAAACCGGAACCCATTCCTTTAGATATCAAGGTTATTTTGATCGGAGAGCCTTATCTCTACGACATGCTCTATGAGATGGATCCGGATTTCGAAAAATTATTCCGAATAAAGGCTGAATTTGATTACGAGCTCAATAACAACAATGAAAATCGTCGTCTGGTTGCATCGTTTATGAAAACAGTGATAAAGGAAAAACAGTTAAAGGATGTCACTCCCGATGGGGTACAAACGATCATGGAATACCTGCTTCGATTATCAGGTTCAAAACAGAAAATTTCCACCACATTCAGCAAAATATCCGATCTTCTTATTGAAGCTTCGCGTCTTGCCAATCAGGATGAAAAGGAGAAAGTGGATGAGATTCTTGTAAAAAAGACGCTTGCTCTGAAAGAACATCGTGTCAGCCTTGAGCGAGAAAAGATCGATGAAATGATTCAACAGGGAGATATTATCATTAAGACCAAAGGTGAGGCTATTGGTGAATTAAACGGTTTAAGCGTTCTTAATACCGGTGACTACGTCTTTGGCATACCCGCCAGAATCAACTCGGATTATTCTCTTGGAAGTACAGGAATTGTAGATATTCAGCGTGAAGTGGATATGAGCGGCAAGATATACAAAAAGGCTGTTCTAACCTTGGAAAGTTATTTTGAAGCCAATTACTCTAAAGATTTTCCACTGTCTGTTAAAGCGACCACATCTTTTGAGCAAACTTATGGTGAAATAGATGGTGACAGCGCGACTATCGCAGAAACCATTTCACTGATTTCAGCTATCAGCCACATCCCGGTAAAGCAGGGTATAGCGGTAACGGGTTCCATGAGTCTCAAAGGAGAAGTACAAAGTGTTGGAGGAATTAGCGAAAAGGTTGAAGGATTTTATAGAATCTGCAATAATTGTGGTTTAACAGGTGAACAAGGCGTGATTATCCCGGATAAAAATCTTGATTCACTCATACTGAAAGATGAAGTAATAGAGGCTGTCAAAAAAGGTCAATTCCATATATGGACCGTGGAACACCTTTATGAAGCGATTGAATTAATGACGGGAAAAACAGCCGGAGTGAAAGGTAAAAAAGGTAAATTTCCAAAAGATTCCGTCAATTATTTGTTAATGAAAAATCTTGAAAAATTCCACAAAAAGATGCAGGAAGAACATGAACATGATCTAAAAGCACAAGAGGGTGAAAGGGAACATCAATAATATTGTTCCGATAAAATTCAAGATGTTCAGTCTGTATCGTTGGAATCATGATATAATCTTAGTAAATAAAGAATAATGGAGGGGTAAAAACATGAAAAAAATAACCATATTCATTTTAATGGCTTTTTTATCAGTTACATTGTTGGCTGATTGGCTTGTTGAAGTAAAAGTAGAGGGGATCGAATACGAACACGATAATGCTTTGGAAATGATGTTGTTGTTGGAAACCATTCAAAATGAAGTTACAGAATATC
>CAYOFT010000135.1:0-5033 GCA_964403295.1 uncultured Thermotogaceae bacterium
ATGGTAGTATGGTCATCACGCCATGTGAGAGTAGGTATCGCCTGGCATCGTTATCCTAAAGGACATTTTCGAGTTTCTCGAGAATGTCCTTTTTTTTATTATGATTGATATTGATAATGAGTGTTTTTTTAAAAAAAAAGAACTCCTCTTTTGAGAAGTTCTTTTTTTTGTACTAGTTTACATTAAAGTACTTTTTCTTTTAATTGTTTTCCAGCGATAAACTTTGGAACTTTTTTCGCAGGAATATCGATAGGTTTTTTTGTCCTTGGGTCTACCCCTTTTCTAGCAGCTCTTTCTTTTACAACAAAACTGCCAAAGCCTACCAATCTTACATTTCCACCCTCACTTAATTCATCTTCAACGATCTGAATGAATGAATTCAACATCTTTTCAGAGTCTTTCAAGGTCATCTCAGTTTCAGATGCCAACTTAGATACCAGTTCTTTTTTGTTCATTATTTCGCCCCCTGTTATAGATTTCAATTTGACTCTCTTGGCTGATTATAACATATTTCTACTAATATAAAAAGACCCAATCTCTTTTTGTATTATATAATAAATATAATGAAAAATACAACAATCCTAATAACGTTTATTAAAAAGTATAATCATTATCTATAGAGTACTGAAATAAGGATATATACTGTAACTAGATCCTGTAGAAACATTCACTCTTTCCGTATAGGCATAGTATCCGGGTTTCAAAAAGACAAATTCATGAACACCTGGACTTAATTCAAAATTGTAAATACTGCCACCTGAAAGGTCTTGTACCTTATTACCATCAATATAAAGTGTACATGATGTATCTGGTTGTACTTTAACAGTTCCTTTAAGGGGAATAAGGTTTGCAACAATATTCTGATTTTTTCCTGAATTTAAAACAGTAGTTGTTGACCAGTCTTGATAACCTGATTTTTTAAGAGTGAAGGTATGTGAACCCGGATAAAGTCTAAAAGTTCTTTCAGTTGTGTATCCGGTATAACTTCCATCAATGTATACATCTGCTGATGATGGATTTGAAGAAATATTTATCTCTGACATCGATTCTTCAAGCTGAACTGTTAGTTGTTTGAATTCTCCAGCATTCAATGAAAACTGCATGCTCTGTGTTTGATAACCTGAAGCTGAAACAGTAAGTGAATGAACACCTGCATTAAGCTGTACTTGTACCTGGCCATTGTTGTTTGGGAAATAATTACCATCAATTGTGACATTTGCATTTGCTGGATAGGTATTTATGTTGATTGTACCTAAAGGATTAATTTTGACCAGATTAGCGTTCAAAATTTTATGTTCCCCGGGATTAATCTGAATCTGTTGATTAAAGGTTTCATAGCCAGTTTGTTTTATTTGTATTTGATGCATGCCTGGTGTAAGGTTATTTAATGTAATGGGAGTGTTTCCTTTTATCTGACCATCATAATATACTGTTGAGTTTGGAGGTTGAGAATTGACTGTCAACTTGCCATATTGAGGTGCTAAAGGTGATAAATTGGCGTTAAGTTCTTGATAACCCCCGGCATTAAGGTAGAATTGAGTTTCGAAAGTCTGATAACCACTCTTGTAAAATCTCACATAATGATAGCCTTCTGGTAATGTTGTCTTTAAAGGCGTGTTCTTGTTCATCCATGATCCGTCTAACCAAATTGCTGCACCTGATGGATTGGAGTTGAAAGACACTGTTCCAGATGTCGGCCTTGATCCAACATAAAAATAAGTGCTTGCCGATGTCCATTCTGGCGCACTATTATCAGGTGTAATAATAATTCTTTTTGTATATGATTGTAAATCGATTTCAGCGTTTTTTGTAATATTCGGGAAGGGACTAGCTGAAAAACTTTGAGTCCAAGCATCATATTGAGCGAACTGATGAGAACTGGCAACAATCTGTAAATACTCTTTGCCTTGTTTGGATCCAACAGTCATATTATACCCCAGTGGAATTGTTATTGTTTGATTTGCCATCACTTTGTTGTCAGGTTGAAATCGGTTAGGGTATATAATATGTGTATTTCCATCCGCTTCAATATCATATATCACAACATAGGCGTCTTTATTGACTTCAAATTGAATAGTTATTGATTCACCTGTTTGATATACACTACCTTCACCTTTATTAATTCTAATGGAAGCCTGCATTGAAGATGGTTCTTCGGGCGTAATAATAATTTTTCGGGGTTGCATCTGATCTGTAGCCCCGAAAACCAGGGCAAGGGTAAAACAAAACATCATGATAATACTCAGAGTTTTTTTCATTTTTATTCCTCCTTATTTGCATTTGATAATTGCTATAATTGCTAGATTATATCATGTTTTGAAAGAAAAAATCTCCCCTGTATAAGGGGAGATTCCAATTGATATTTATTGTAAAGGATATGAGAGCATCAGAGAACCTTCTCCAGGAACGTAAACATATAGAGCTACGGATTGTCCTTTCTTTAATTTGGAAACAATATCCTCAAATTGGTTCGTTGTTGTTGTATTTTGTCTGTTGATTGATAACAGAACTGCGCCTCTCCTTAAACCCATCCGATAGGCAAGAGAAGAAGTAGAAACTTCACTGATAAATAAACCATTCACATTTGATGAAATCTTATATTCATTTCTCAATGAATTGTTTAGTTCTGCCACAGAAATCCCTAATAATTCTGAAGTATTTTCCTCTGTTATCTCTTCCTGCTCAATCTGTTTTTCTTCAGGTTTTTCCTTATCCTCAGGAGGCAACAGCTCCACTTGCAATTCTATAATTTTACCATTTCTATCTATTTTTATGGATGCCATTTTGCCTATTTCCTGTTTCCTAATCATACTGGCCAACTGTTCTTTGTTTTTAACTTCTTCACCTAAAAATTCCAATATGATATCTTGAGGTTTTATACCAGCTTTTTCAGCGGGAGAGTCCGGAGTTACTTCAACAACTATAGCACCTTGAGTACTATCAAGGGCTAAGGCTTCTTTAGTGTTTTCATCTATGTTCATGATCTTAACGCCAATTTGAGGTTTCTGCAATTTACCATACTTGATCAAGTCTTCTATGAAAAGATTCACATCGTTAATGGGGATGGCAAATCCAAGATTAGTACCACTGGTAGGATTAACAATAGCTGTATTGATACCAATCACTTCACCGTGAATATTCAATAAGGGGCCACCACTGTTACCAGGATTAATCGCAGCATCTGTTTGGATCAAATTGGTATAGTATCCAGAATTATCAGGTTTCGGTATTTGCCTTTCTGTAGCACTGACCACACCTGTTGTAACTGTATGTTGAAAACCAAGTGGATTACCGATAGCAATTGCAACTTGTCCAATCTGCAAATTATCTGAATCCCCAAATTCCAAATAAGGGAAATCAGTGCCATTTTCATGCTTGATTTTAATAATGGCAATGTCCATTTCAGAATCCCCACCGATATATTCAGCATCATAAGTTTTTCCGCTAAACATGGTGACTTTTATCGTTTCTGCCCCACGTACCACATGTTCATTAGTTAATATGTGTCCATCACTATCAAATAAAAACCCTGAACCCAAAGACGTTTGTTTTCTTTCAGTACCAAATGGGTTTTGTTGTTCTCCGAAAAATCTCTTGAAAAATTCTTCCATGAAAGGATCAACAGATGTAGATACGGTTTTTTCAACGTCAATTTTTACAACTGCATCAGCAGTTGCATTAACAACGTTGATCACCGGATTTTTATAATCAGGATTGACATACCCGAATAAAGTAAGACCAACAAAAAATAAAATCATACTAAAAGCTAAAAATTTTCTCATCTTCTGAGCACCTCCGTTAATTTGTTGTATACGAAGGTTTATGACGCAATTTTTTTTTTTGTTATTCCAACATGATTGATAAAATTAAGTTTTCAGCTAATAATCTTGATCCTTTTGGAATTTGTTTTGACCCTCTTTTAATTTATATTCTTGATTATTAAGGATTAAAACTAATGGAGTTTTGTTGATTTGTTTTGATACAATATTTATATACACCTTGGAAATGGTGATTTGATAATTATTGCCATTTAATTCAACTCGATATTTCACTGTTTGCCATTCACGGGGGAGTTGTGGATTTAAGTAAATCTTTCCATCAAATACTTCAAACCCGGTAAAACCGTTCACAACTATTTGCCAAGCTGCACCTGCAGCTGCAGTATGAATACCACCGATAAACGTGCCGCCACTAATTGGATCATTTGTATTACTTAGATCAATAAAAATAGATTTTCGAAAGTTTTTTAGTGCTTCTTCAATATAACCAATTTGTGCAGCCGATATGGAGTAAATGGATGGACTTAAAGAGGAAAAATGAAGTGTTCTTGGCTCGTAGTAATCATAATTGGCTCTTTTTATTTCCTCTGAAAAGAGCTCGGGATGCATGGTGATTAACTGTATGACATCAGCCTGTTTGATTGCCTGAGTAAAAACAGCTATACCATTTGGCCAACCATAATATTCATCCTTTTCGATGAGACGGTCTTTAATTTTCTCTGCTGGTGTTATACTTTCCAATTTAAAATAACCATCAAATTGCTCAATTATGCTTTCTTCATTTGGCTTTGGTAAGTAAATCTTGTCGGCAATTTCTTGAAACAGTTCAATTTCAGTATCATTCATAGCGATTTTTTCTAATACTGACTCGAATTTTTCGGGATATTTATTTATAAATGTATCTATCAATTTTATAGCTACATCAAGGGCATGTTTTGTTTGATAATTTGTAAAAGCGTTATTTTCTACATTTTCATGATATTCATCCGGTCCTTGAATTTTCCACAACTCATAACGCTTTCGTGTTGGAAGATATACAACTCTTGAAGAAAGGAATCTCGCTGATTCTAAAATGATTTCAGCCCCATAATCAAGTAAAAATTGGTCATCTTTTGTAATTTGGAAATATTTCCAAATTGCAAAAACAATATCAGGTGTGATGTGGATTTGCCAGTCGTTAAAATGATTTCTGATGGGTCTCCCTGTTAGAACATCTTTAAAGAAAAAATCCGGACACAGTTCATCCCCTGTTTT
>CAYOFT010000136.1:0-4995 GCA_964403295.1 uncultured Thermotogaceae bacterium
CACCGGAAAAGCTCATCCCGGTGTTGCTGATGATCATGGGATTAACGATGATGATATACATGGTTGCCAAAAAGGTTGTGATACCTGCAAGAATTTCAGTTCTTAACGAAGTGTTGTTACCCTTGAAGTCAAAAAAGTCTGAAACACTAAATTTGCTACGTCTTTCCAGCCGGTTCAATTCTGTCTCTACCTCCATTTTTTGCTTTGTATAATAGTTTATCCGCTTTTTTGATCAACTGAGCCGCATTTTCTTCTCGCCATTCAGTTAATCCGCCACTGATTGTTATATTGAAACCTTCTTTAAAAACATGTTTTTTTAAGGTATTGCTTATTCTCTCGGCGGTGTTTAATGCCATTTGACAGGAGGTATGCGGAAATATGATCAAAAATTCTTCTCCGCCATAACGACCGGCAATATCCGTTTCACGAATATTTTCCTGAATGATGCGAGACACTTCTACCAACACATCATCCCCGGTTTGATGGCCATAATTATCATTTACCTTTTTGAAGTAATCAATATCCAACATCAACACCGATAAAACATTGTTATACCTTTTGGCTCTACTGATCTCTGCTTCCAGCAATTCCAAACTTTTTTTATGATTGTATAAACCGGTTAGTCCATCCCTGATCGCCTGTTCTCTTAATATTTCATTCGCTTTTCTCAACTGTTCTTCCAACAGGTTTTTAGTGGTGATATCCACCATGATACAAATCAACCCGGTAATATCCTCTCCGGTTGCAAAGGTTTCTTTATAAAAGGCAAATTCTTTAGTCTTTCCCGCGGCATCTTTTAACTGCAATTCAAATTCCTTATGCCCGCCACTTTTCAGAAGTTCCATCTCAGCCCTTTTGATCTTCACCATTGCAGTTTTATCAAAAAAAGAATGTTTTTTGTTGCCAATAATCTCTTCACGCTTCATACCGGTCAGCTTGCAAAAACGTTGGTTGCACTCAATAAAAACACCATCTATATCCTTTACATACATAGGCATTGGAATCGCTTCAATTAATTTCTTTAAAAGCGCTGCGTAATTGGCAAGACGACTTTGGGCTATCTTCGTTTCGGTAATGTCGGTAAACATACTGACAATCATCTCAGGTACACCTTTATTGTCATTGATGGAACTTAATGAATGTCTGACCCAAAATTGTGAACCATCTTTTCTGGAAAACAAACGCTCACTCACATGTTCGTTGATCTCACCGGAAGAAATCTCCTGGAAAACCTTTTCTTCCTGATCATCATCAACGGTATATGTAAAGATCCCGGTTTCTTTTTTCATTTCCTCTTTAGAATAGCCCAACAAGTCTACCGCTTTATTGTTAACCTCAAGACGATTTCCTGAAGTATCTAAAAGGGTAATACCGCTGTTGATGTTGTTAAAAACTGCTTTGAAGAGTTTTTCCCTGGCATTTAGCTTGTCGTATAAATCTTTTATTTTCAAAAGGGTTTTTACACGCATATTCAACTCAAACTGATTCACCGGTTTGGTAATAAACTCATCCGCCCCTGCTTCCAATCCTTTGAGTTTTGATTCGTTGTCTTCCAAGGCACTGATAATGATAATGGGGATAAAGACATCTTTTTCCCGCTTCTTGATCATATCGCACAAAGCAAAACCATCCATACCCGGCATCATGATATCTAATATAAAAAGGTCTGGTTTGTGTTCCTCCATTTGTTGGATGGCATCATTGGCATTTTGAGCGTTGATAACCTCGTACTCTTCTTCCAGATATTTTTTTAAGATCAAAAGTGTAACGGGAGAATCATCAACAACCAGGATCTTCTTTCGAATATTAAAACCCCTTTTTAACCTAACTTAATTTCTGATAACAAACTTTCTCTATTGTATTATGACACGGGTTCCAATGGGAATCAAGCTTTGAAGCAAAACGACATCCTCATTAAACATCCTGATACAGCCATGTGAAATCCGCTTTCCAATCTCCCATGGTTTATTCGTTCCGTGAATCCCATATTGAGGATTACTTAATTCAAGCCACCATTTTCCCAATCCATTAATAGGAGATAGCGGCTGAATATACTCACCCTCCCAATACAAAGCAGGATCTTCTACTTTTCTTTTGATATGGTAAATTCCCGGGGGAGTACTGCTACCACGACCGACCGCCACAGGAAAAGTGATTAATTCATGCTCTTGATAAAAAAGTGTTAACTGACAATAATCTAAGGAGATGCGAATCTCATATGGCCCCTCTTCAAAAAACACCTTACCAATAATCAATTCATCGCCGGCATGTAATCCATCCATTTTATCTGAATTGAGTATTTCCAAATCCGCTCGGTCCACAGCGTATTGTGCAGCCAATTTATACAAATATTCCCCCTGCAACACCAAATGTTTCGTAATAAATTCTCGTTGATACGGAATACTTGGCGGATGAAGAGGTAACAAAACACCATCCATACCCATTAGCTCTTCTCTAAAAGATTTTCGTCCCTCTGAAGTCTGAATATGAACCGTTAGATCATATTTAAAAAAATCGATGATTTCCTTTTCAGGAATGAAAGCACCCGAAACAATTCTTTTTCCAATAATAAAAGAATCAAGCATAAAAAACAAATCCTGACCCGTTACAAAAACATTAGCAGAGGAAATATCCGTATCATCAGTTTCCAGTAAACAGTACAAATAAAAGCCGGATTCCTTTACTTCCGGGAAAACCACCAGGGAAAAAGAAAAAAACAACCCGAAACCATTCAGTAAAAATAATAAAATCACAATATACTTTTGAAACTTCACCTTTTTACTTCACTTCAGGTTTAAGTAACTTCATCATGTCTTCGTTTTTCATCTTTATTTTGCCTTCGGCTAATTCGTTTGCCGCCTCAGTGACAAGTTCTGCCAATTCAGCATGATTCTCCCTTAGGAGCTTTTCTTCCTTTAATCTTTCGGCACGTTTTCCGATTAAAACAGGAATAGCATATTTGTATGGTATTTTTTTCAATAATTCGTCGTAATTAAAACCCGTTTTTGACATTTAAAAACCTCCTTTTTTAATATTCTTAAATGCGTTTATCTTGTCAAACTGTCTGTTCACTCTTAATCGTTCTGCAGTGTAAACAGCCAGTAATTCATTTGATGCTTTGTTTTTTTCAGTATTGACAATCAAATAATCAAAATACTCAATCTTCTTCAATTCATCAACGGCATCTTCTAAACGTTTCTTTAAATCTTTTTCCGATTCTGTTGCCCTGTTAACCAACCTGTTTTTCATTTCCTCATAATCCGGAGGGGCAACAAAACAAACTGCTGAATCGGGCAAAACCCTTTTTACATTCAACGCCCCTTGTACATCTATATCCAGTAAAATATTGGATTTACATAACTGACTTTCCACGTAATCTTTTGAAGTACCGTAATAATAACCGTGAACCTGAGCATACTCCAGTAAGTCATTGGATTGAACCATTTGAAAAAAAGTTTTTTCATCAACAAACCAATAATCTTTACCATCTATCTCTTTTTTTCTGGCTGGACGGGTCGTGAAGGAGACGGAAAAATTCAAATCCGAATGCTCTTCTATTAATCGTTTGATCAATGTAGTCTTTCCAGCACCTGAGGGACCGGTAACTACAAAAAGCAGGCCTTTATCCATATAACTCCCTTATATTATCCCTTTGTAATGCGAATATCATTAACAATCTTTTCCAAATCCTCAAATCCCTGCTTGAATCTTAATGCTATGGTTTCAGGCTGTATCGCACTCAGTATAACATGATTGGAATCAGTGACAACGATTGCTCTGGTTTTTCTTCCATAAGTAGCATCAATGAGTTTCCCGTCAGTTTTAGCCTGTTCCTTTAATCTTTTCATGGGAGCAGACTCCGGATTTACAATCGCAATAACACGATCACCGACAATAATGTTACCGAACCCTATGTTAATGATACCGTACATTCAAACACCTCCGGTCCATTTTGTTTATTGAATGTTATAAACTTGTTCTTTAATACTGTTGACTATTGATTTTGCATTGATGACATGATTTGAGATAGACTTCAATTTATTCTTAGAACCAATAGTATTAAACTCCCGGCCCAATTCCTGACAATAAAAAACCAATTTTGTCCCAACTGTATCGTTTTCTTCACATGTTTGGAGCAGGTTTAGCATTTGAGAACAATGGCTTTTTATCCTGTCTATTTCTTCGTTTATATCAGCTTTTTCCGCAAGTAAAGCCAATTCGTATTCCAATCTATCTTCAGCATAATTTTTATCTATTTCCAAAAGAAACTCTTCCAGGTTTTCTTTCATCCGTTCTCGATAATATTGCTTTAAACCCAAGGCTTCCTCTTGGATTTGTTCATTGATCAGCTTTATCTGATCTAAATAGCCGAGTAATTCCACTTCAAGATTTTTCCCTTCTTCCAATCGCATCTGCTTTAACTGTTCCAAGGCATCCATCAGAACTGGTGTCAAATCCTCCAAAATCATTTTCTCACTGTTCTCATTGAAAGATTGGGTCACAATATCTTGATTCGTCAGAATCACATCAAAAGGTAGGGGTTCACTAATACCAACGCTTTTACGCAATTCATCCAACGAATAGTAAAAATCCTTCGCCAACTCCTCGTTGATATCAATGGAACTCAACTCATCTGAGATGATTTTTATATTGATGGAAAAATCCACCTTACCCCTTTTGATCACTTGTGAAAGTATCTTATGAATTTCAGCTTCTAAAAATGCATATAACCTGGGCAATCTGATATTCAAATTTAAATTCTTGGAATTGACTGATCTTAATTCGATCTGATACTGTGCAAGTTTAGAAGTCGTCAAAATCCTGGCGTATCCGGTCATACTTTGTAAAGGCAATATATCCACCTTCTCCCCATATTATTCCTAATTATAACATAAAAACGCCCCCGTTCTTTATTTTTTGAGTCTTTTCGATAGGTTCATGAATTTCAGAAAATTGTTTTCTTTATGAGGGCAACCACGAGGGTTGCCCCTACAG
>CAYOFT010000137.1:0-4989 GCA_964403295.1 uncultured Thermotogaceae bacterium
ATTCAATCTCTGCTGGTGTCATGTTAATGATATATCCGATCATCATTCCTGAATCAGCCCGTTTTCCATACTCGTGAATTTTACTATCAAATCGTTTGATTCCGTTTTTCACATAGTTTTCATTAAGAATCCATTTGGCGCTTGTAGGGTAGCCTAAAAGCTTACACTCAACATGAAGTGCTACTTCGTATTTTTCATAAGAAGCCGCCCAGGGATTTATACATTTGCAGATAAAATCCGGCCGTTTTCTTATTTTACCTCCTTTGAGTTCATCTCGCGTAACCGGTTGAATTGGGGTTTCCCAATAGGGCGTCTGCAAGTCCTGATTTCGGGATTTGCCGAGCTTGAAACAAACTCGACTGAGGATCGTACACAGTATTTCGGAAATGGCATCCTCATCCCCGGAAATCGAAGACGATTCCGAAAGCTCCTGGAGAGCTGCAGAAAAAACTTCCGAGTAAAGTTGTACATGTCGGTTCCAAAGCGTTACGAAAGGAGAGAGTGGGCGACGTGCCATGGGTCAGCGGGATCTCCTTTCTTTCGGCATAGTATCCTGCATGCGTTTACAAATTGTAGCATCCGCATCTTCCCTGGCGAGACTACGGGTCCAAAAGCGTTTTTCGTTCCTTTTGATGAGAATGATCCCGGAATCAGAGACAATGTGAACAAAGCCATCCAGAATAATCTGTGAGACCCCCATGGGGTGCGGTAAAGTTTCTCCAATCTGCTCAAGAATAGAGCCCCAATTGTTATCTTTCACTTTTAGGTCATAAGGATCCCCCTTGTCAGCTGCATAGAATTCGACGGCCAGCATATTGTCATGTGCACCGATATGCACCTCTCCCCGCATCTCTTCATCACTCCCAAGATAAGCGTTCCATCGGAGGCAGAAAATGTGTATATAGTTTTCAATCCATGACAGATCACTTCTTTTAACGGCCTGCATTGCACCAATGCTGTCAAAGGGCTTGTAGAAAAACGGCAGTGTTACCTCACAGAAATCACGGATTAAGTCTTCCTGTTCATCATTCAATTCAAAAAGCTGAAAAACAGTTTTATCAAGTTCTCTTTCCCATTCGCGTCGTTGTGCCTCGATTGTCTCTTCAAACGGCCCATGTGGATGGAGGAGGTCCATTTTTTCGGGATGGTAGTTGCGAAGCTTATCGACGATAGCGATCAACCTTTTCGTGGCCTGGTTGGATCTGTCGAGAATAACCGGCAGTTGAAGAAGCTCGTCGTCTAGATGAATTTCATGATGCCAAAGCCCCCAAGTGGATGAGGTCATAAAGAAAAAATAGCGGGCTACGGATGACCAAAGAATCCCGAGAATCGTTTTATATTTCCATTCCTCCGGTAGTTCTAGTTTGATGCCATTGATATCATTTGTAAAACAAAACGGTTTTTCTTCATAACGAGCGACTATTCTACCTTTATCAAAAGCCTTTTCATCAATCTCCCGTTTAACCAGAAGGCGCTTTCCTTCATAGACACCGAGTACTCCCAATCTGTGTACTTTTTCAGGTGGATCTGTAAATGAAAAAGGATCATATCTTGAAAAAGTGTCTATAATCAAATTGTTATACGGCTGAAGTGCGTCTGCATCTTTATCTTTAGACGCGACTTTAAACCCTTGGCCCGATTCCTCACGAACGGAATACTGAACAAGTCGCCGGTGCCTTCTCAAAGAATCAAGAAATTTCCGGTCTGCCGATCTTCCAAACCAAAATTCTTTCCAGGTTGATAACCCCATCAAATCTTCAGGCCACATAACATGCATATCATATTTTGAGAGCGCAATTGCCTGGATTTTATGAATAGTTATTGTCTGTTTCGGGGACCAATAGTAAACTGGCTTTTCCTTTTGTCTTTCTTTATTGAAAAAAACTGAGAGAAACGGAGACACTCCTCCTTTGAAAAAGAAATTACGCACATGAGAAAAATTAAAGACTTCCTCAAGTCTCACACTGCCAATCCAGTGTCTCCTAAACTGTTGTGTTGTTGAGCTGTGTTTGAACAAAACGCCTGCAGGTACCAGCATCCCTGCCTTTCCGTTTGTTTTCAGAAAGTCCAGTGCACGCCATAGAAAAGCCTGTGAAGGTTCCCTATCGCCAATAGGTTTGTCGTTGGATTGACACCAATCGATCAGGGTGTTGTGCCTTTCCTTTGTCTCTGCATCGGCTTTTGTCCCGGGCGCGCCCCATGGCGGATTACCGACTACGACATCGACACATCCCTTGCCAAAACGTTCTTTCCAAACAGAGACGGATTCAATTGCTTTGATGTCAAAAGCATTCTTTGGAAGGATGCAGTGTAAATGGTTTTTAGATCGGCTGGTTGTGGCAACCAGGTTGGGCAACCTGTTCCCCATCTTGATTTGCTGGTCGATCGCCGGCGGATCGAGATAATGAAGCATAGAGAGATAAAGGCTGAATGCGGTAATCCTTGCCGCCTCATCATTCGCTTCAATCCCCGCAATTTGCTCTTTCAATATGCCTTTCAACTCATCAAATGTGAGCGGCAGTTTCTTCTTATGCCATTCATATCGAACAATGCGTCTGAAGGCTTCCACCAGAAAAATGCCGGATCCGCAGGCCGGGTCCATTATACGTGGAGAATTCTCAAGTACATCGGGAGTCAAAACACGGGAGAGGACAAACTCCGCCAGAACGGGAGGTGTGTAGTAGGCTCCGTCCTGCCTCACTCTTTTCTTCTTTTCATCATCACTTACTGAGCCATGATAAAATTCTTCATAGATTGAACTGATTAAATCCAGAGGGATAATATCGAAGCGGTATGAATAGAAAAAAAGCTTTTTCTGAATGCCGATGTCACCATAAAATAAGTCCTGAATCTTCATCAAATGTTCTTGGCGGACTATCTTTTCTTCCTCTTTGACATCGGGAAACATATCCCCATTGAAATCTTGGGCCAACTTCTTAAACAATGCATATGTGAAGGCCTTATCCGACAAAACGCGGGGATAAAACGATTCACGATCGGAGAAGTCGAATCCTGCTCTACTTATAGGTTCGCTCAGGATATCAGCCCATCCGGAACTTTGTCGGGCAATTTTATGGAAATAGTCTTCCGTTAATATGCCACGATCTTCAAGATACCGAATAAATATGGACCTTCCAATAAGTGCATGCGCAAATCGTACTTGATTTCCATTAAGACCGGCATCAATCAATTCTCGCCGTACTGTCTTCAGGTCCCGGATAAGGGCCTTGTCTGCACGGTCTTTAAGATCACCGAATCTCTTGTCGGCAAATAGTCGACCGGATTCCACATTGTCCCGGTGATAACTTTGAAGCTTGCGGGAGACTTTTGTGAGGTCATGGAGGGGTGGCTCCAAGACCCTCAGATTATTCCAGGTTTCTTGGTTGTTAATATCGATTGGTTTTTGGGCCAGATCATAAATGGTAATTTCACCGGGTGATGCGAGAAACAGGAGTCTCGGTCGCGCAAGACACCATGCTTTATTGAAGGCTTTGACTTTTTCGGCAATCGCTGTTCCGCATTCAGCAAAAACAGCCACAGGATTATTTTCAACAAAAAATATCTTTTCCGCGCCAACCCGTTTTGCAGCTGATAGCCATTCACCTTTTTCAATCCAGTCAATGCTATTTTGACCGTTTAGAGGCGTATCTGTCGCCGTGTACAGATTGCCGCTCTTAAAGTCTAGTTGATCATATAAAATATTTAGAAACGTCATAACCTTCCTCCAAGATTTTTGCATTGATGCCTGCACAAAAAATCAGAGAAAAAAGGTGGCCATATTGTAAAATGTTCTTCCGTGAAGAAAGGATTTACAAAAACCATAAAAGCTGGGAAATGACTCAATGCAGTTCTCGGCAGATCCATATCACTTTTCCGATAATTCGTACACCGTTCATTTCTTCACCTCTGAAACTCATCATAGGATATTTTGTGTTTTCAGAAAGCAACACAAGTTCTTCAGGTCGTTTCTCTAGCCTTTTTACGACTATTGTATCAGCGAGACCTACGGCATAAATAGCGCCCGCCAATATCGCTTTTTGAGATTGGTCTATAAGCACGGTATCCCCCTCTTTCAGTTCCGGTTCCATGCTGTTTCCGATGATACCCATTAAGACCATGTCTCTAGCTTTCCCTTTTTTGTTTAACCAATCCTTCCTAAATGAATAAAACTCTTTGATCTCCGGTTCTGTCTCAAAAGAGCCACCCCCAGCAGATAACCTAGCCTTAATTTTGGGAACTTGACGGAATACCTCATGATAGATGTTTTGGCTCAGAACTTTTGGCCCAGCCCCTTTTGCCAACCAGTCCGGATTTACATTAAATGCCTGTGATAACTCGAAAATCCATTTCATTGGTATAGAATCATTTTTTTTCGCCTGGGTAATCGCAGCGCGACTGATACCCAAAGCCTTCGCCAAATTAGCTTGAGATGTAATCGTTGTAGCTTCATGAAGCCTTATTAAAAATGATTCAAATTGTTTGCTAGGCATGATTTTAGATGTTAATTTACGTTAACTCAAATGTTAATGTAAATTAACATATTGTTTATTTTTGTCAATGTATTTATTGGATTTTTAAACAAGTGCGCGGACTTTGCTGAATTTAGAAGTTGAATCGAGTTTCTCACTCATTTTTCGATCTTAATCTGGACAGTGATATCTTGCCAATACTGCAGAATGTCAAATGGCTCAAAAATCTAAGATATGTCTGACATCTCCATGCTCGGCCTCAATTGCAGGTACCTGCTATCTATCCGCAATTCCGGCAAGGCCTTAAATACTGGGATATTTTATCTTTATAGGGATTTAATGAACTCAGCCTGTTGGGCAATCGGGTGGTCGTTTTTACACAATCATGCATGGGGAGAGAAGTAACGAAAAAGGTCCCCTGCGAATTCTACTTCTTAAAATTCCGGATGTTTCTTTTCAAGCCATGTTTCAAAGTCATGTTCAGCGCCTATGATGAACAGTTTCTGTGAACTTACCATAC
>CAYOFT010000138.1:0-4961 GCA_964403295.1 uncultured Thermotogaceae bacterium
ATGATGAAAACAGGGGTTACAACCACTTCCGATATGTTCTACCTTTATCCCAGAGGCACACAAAGGCTTTTTGACGAAGAAGTGGAAGCTGCTGTAAGAACCGGTGTGCGTTTTCATCCCTGCAGGGGGAGCATGTCTTTAAGTAAGAAAGACGGTGGATTGCCGCCGGATTCAGTGGTCCAAAGCGAGGATGAAATCATGGCGGATTGTGAAAGGGTTGTGAATAAATATCACGATCCAAAACCGGGGTCTATGCTTCGCATTGCCCTGGCCCCGTGCAGTCCATTTTCAGTGACGGAATCGCTGATGAAAACAACGCTTGACTTTGCTCAAAAAAAAGATTTGTTGATTCATACACATCTGGCTGAAACCCAGGACGAGGAAGCATTTTGTCTTGAACGGGTGGGGTTAAAACCGGTGGATTACATGGATAAGCTGGGTTGGTTAAATGAACGCGCATGGTTTGCCCATTGTGTTTGGCTGTCTGAAGAGGATATAGAAAAGTTTAAGCAAACAAAATCCGGAGTGTCCCATTGTCCGGCTTCCAATATGCGCCTTGGATCAGGAACAGCCCCTATTGTGGAGATGCTGGAGCACCCGGAAATCAGGTTGTCATTGGCCGTGGACGGCAGTGCCAGTAATGATACAGGGAATATGATAGGCGAGGCCAGAAACGCCCTCTTTCTCCAAAGGGTTTCCAAAGGGGCTGATTCAATCACTCCCAGACAGGTTTTAAAGATGGGAACCATGGGGGGCGCCAAAGTCCTTGGGATGGATGATTATATCGGCAGTTTGGAAGCGGGAAAAGTGGCAGATTTTGTTTTCTTCAGGTTGGATACGTTGGAAATGGCCGGGGGAATATCCGATCCTGTTTCCGCTCTTGTTTTGTGTAATCCGGGAACGGTTTATATGTCTGTAATAAATGGAATCATACGTATAAAGGATTACCTGGTTTTGGAAAAGGAAATGGATCAAATCATTCGTGAACAGAACAGAATGCAACAAAACATACTGGAAAAACAAGCCTAAAGGGGGCTTTTCTATGAATCCGATGATCAAGTATCTGGGAACACCGAGACTTTATACTGAAATATTGACAGATTTGCAAAAACGTTTTCCGGGTAATACGGGATGTTTTTTCAGAAGAAAAGAAGTTTTTAACGGGCAAAAACTCTGGGTGCTTGAAGATGCCTTGAATTTTAACCCGAAAAACTATCAATATGAAAAATTGGAACAAATCAAGGAAGAGTTATCGGATTTCAACCATTATGAATTGTATGGGGGAACCCAATTCTTTATCAAAGAACCGGTGGATAAGGATTCGTATGAAACCATCAATAAATTAATGGAAATTCAGAGTTTATACACTGTAAACGAGGAAAAAGAGGAAGAAATATCCAAATTAATGTACTCTATTACCGGTATGGATACAATAATCGGGTCCCTGTTGGAACCGTTGCCGACTGAGGAGTATTTGCAAATATTTTCTGATGCATTTGGTGAGTTATTAGTCTCTTCCAGTGCTTTGTATCAGTTGGAAAAAGATTACAATTTAATCCATAATCATGGATTTGAAAAGCCGATTCAACAGATAAAAAAAATGCCTCAAGAAGATTTTTCTCCCATCAACACATTTCCCGTTGATTTGATTAAAACCTGCCGTTATGAGGAGGTTCAGGAATTAAAAGAGCAATACAAAACCATTTATGCCATTCCCGTTCAAATTGAAGGATCCGTTAAATACTTCATTCTTATCGCCAGACAAAAGGCGTACAACGAAGGGGAACGGTTGATCATCAATAACTTGAGCCGGTTATTGTCCAGCATTATTGAATATCAAAAACTCCGGGAAGAAATGCATTTTGACAAAAAATCGCTAAATCGTTCCGAATTCCGGCTCCAATCCTTCTACAAAGGTTTGAAGTACTTGTTTTCAATACAAAAACTGGAACCTTTCTGTGAAAAATTCTTGGATATGATCCGTGAAATTTTTCAGGTGGATGATGTACAGATGTTTGTGCGTAAAAGTTGGGGGAATCTTCTTTGGGGGTATGACAATGAAGACTATAATCATGCCCTAACCATTAAATATAATACTGTTTGGGACGTTTACGATCTCAGAAAAGAAATTGAAAGAGAAGCCATAGAAGAAGATTTTGGCAATTTAAAATCATTTTTCAGACAAGAGGAAGAAAAAGGCAATATGCCTGAATTTGCATATATCATCAGAAGTTTGGATGGTAACATCCTGGGAATTATCTTTCTGCATGGGTTTAAAACAGAAGAAGATGAATTCATGAAAATGATCAGTGAGATGGCGGGAATGGTTCTGGAAATCATCATTGCTCATGGCGATTTCAACAAGATGCTTCATTCCTATGAAGAAGTCATGGAAGCTTTTCAAAGTGCCAATGCCCTGTATAAAAAGGTGGGTAAATGTAACGGAGTCGTTGATTTTTACAACATAATGAAAAGCAATCTGGTCAGTTGTTTTGGGATCAAAGCCATGTACATCTCTTTTAAAAGTGGAGAAACACCCATTAATTTTCCGAAAAATCCCGAGAAGGATGTTTTAAGATATTTTGAGGAGTATTATGACCAAAATTACGAGGATATAGGCATCAGGGAACGAAAAAACGGCACCATTCTATTTATCCTGCCCATCCCTGTCTTGTCAAAAAAGATACTGCTGGCATTTGAGGGTGAAGACAATCCAAAACTCAACGTTTTACTGCAGCTCATGCAATTGGGATTCCAGGATAAGCTGGCGGCTATTTTGGAAGAGGAGTATTAGGAACAGGGGTTGGTGAAACTCTAGACCCCAGAGTTATCTATTAAACAAACATTAAAGACTATAACGATAGAGGAGAGCATTATGAATAAAAACGGGATCAATTTCAAAGCGATTGGGAAAAAGGTAAATCGGCTTGAAGGCAAGGAAAAGGTTTGCGGAACCTCCAAATATATCAAAGACCTTGAATTTGAGGATATGGTTTACGTTGCAATAGCAACGGCAGATGTTGCTCATGGGATTCTGAAATCCATCAATGTGGAAGCGGCAAAGGCATCAAAAGGCGTCGTCGATGTCTTAACCTATGAGGATGTGCCGGGGAAAAACGAGATGGGGGATGTGGTGGCAGATTATCCCGCATTGTTGAGGCCGGGAGACAAAATAGCCTATGTAGGGGACTATGTGGCATTCGTTGCTGCTGAAAGCCCGGAGCTGGCACGACGTGCTGCCAAAAAGGTTCACATCGAATATGAGGAGCTCCCCCCCGTTTTTGATATTGATGAAGCCATGAGGGACAAAATAGTGATTCACGGGGACACCAACATCAAAACCCATTATGTGGTTAAAAAAGGCGAATACGATCCCGAAAAGATGTTTGAAGGCTGCAATTTGGTTCTTGAAGGTGAATTCTTTGCAGACTATCAGGAACAAGCCTATCTGGAACCCCAAGGGGTCATTGCCGTCATCGACCTGAACAACACCTTTACCGTATACGGCTCCATGCAATGTCCCTATTACGTACAAAACGGCGTTGCAGAGGTGCTGGGCATTCCCTATTCCGATGTTCGAGTCATTCAAACGGAAACCGGTGGCGCTTTTGGTGGAAAAGAAGATGTGCCCACCTATTTTGCCGTTCCGGCGGCCTTGGTGGCCAATAAACTGAAAAGACCGGCAAAACTCTGTCTGGATCGGGAAGAGGATTTACAACTAACCAGCAAACGGCATCCCATCAAATCAAGATATAAGGTAGGCGTTACCGATTACGGCAGGATTCGTGCCCTTCGCTGTGAAGCCATTGGAGACATGGGCGGTCATGGAACGCTTTCTCCTATCGTTTTATGGCGTTCGGTTGTGCATGCGGCAGGTGCTTATGATATCAAAAACGTTTCCGTAGATGTCTACGGGGTCTATACCAACAAGGTGCCCTGTGGCGCTTACAGGGGATTTGGCTCGCCACAGGTGTTCTTTGGCATTGAATCCATGATGGATCAGATTGCTCAGGAATTAAAAATGGACCGATTGCATATCCGACTAATCAACGCCTTGGAAAAGGGTAAAACCACACCCACCGGACATTTGTTGAACGAAGACATCGGGGCAAAAGATACCATTACAAAAATAAGAGAAAGAGCTGATTGGGAACAGCTGCAAAAAGAAGTGGACGATTTCAACAAAAAGCACAAATACGTGAAACGGGGATTGGGTGTTTCACACATTCACTATGGCGTGGCATTGGGAGCCATGGGACAGCGACTGGATGCAAGCGGTGCCTTCGTACAGGTTTTTAAAGACGGCACGATTGGTATTCAAATTGGTGGAACCGAGATGGGTCAGGGCGCCAAGACCACCATGGCCTTGATTGCCTCGGAGATTCTGGGTCAAGACATTTCAAAAATACGTGTTTACCAACCGGATACCGCCTTTGTTCCCGACAGCGGCCCGACAGTGGCTTCACGAACCACCCTTTTCAGTGGAAATGCTGTGAAGTTGGCCTGTGAGCAGTTGCTGCTAAAAATGAAAGAGATTGCCGCCAATCATTTAACGCTTCCAAAAGAGAACATGAATGTGGATGAAAACGGTTTTTTTGATGTTGAAAATCCCGAGAACCGGATTCCTTTCAACCAGGTAGCTCAGTTATCAGACACAGAAAATGCAGGCCTTTCCGCAACCGGATGGTTTAAGACACCAAAGTTGCACTGGGATGTGGAAAAAGGATTCGGAGAAGCTTACGTCACCTATTCCTTTGCCACCAACGTGGTACTGGTGGAAGTGGATATGCTTACCGCACACGTTCAGGTGTTAAAAGTCTTTGCCGGCCACGATGTTGGCCGAACCATCAATCTCGACGGCATATACGGGCAGGTACAGGGCGGTTTTGTCCAGGGGATGGGATACGCCCTCTACGAAGTTCTCAAACACGATGATAAAGGGCATCTGTTAACCACCAATT
>CAYOFT010000139.1:0-4885 GCA_964403295.1 uncultured Thermotogaceae bacterium
TAAAAAATAGGGGTGCAAATGGATTCGAAAATACAATCAAAAGTTGAAATAATAATAAACACCATATTGGAAAGCATGCACCTTAAAGAAGAATGTATCGATTTAACGGATGATTCTGTCAGCGCCAGGTATCCCTATAATATCCAATTGGAAGAATAGGATGCCTTTAATACCATAGATAGTGCTAGTAAAATCTACAACGTCGTGGAAGTTATTCTCATCAATCAATAAATCACATCTAAAATTCAAATATTCAGAGGCTTAATACCAAAGCAATGGTTTTAGGTTTTCTGTTCCAAAATTCATTTTTTCTGGCTTTTTAGGCTCTTTGAAACCGGATTATGTTATAATCGCATCGGTAAATGATTTGCTAAATGGGGAAAAACTTTAATAGAACAGTGTATAAGAGATCCGTTATTTGAGTGGTTATAATAATCGATCCATAAGTCGGTGATCTAAGCATGACGTTATTCACTTCAACTGATTTAATTGATTTTAATCACAGTCAAGAAATTCAACTGATTCACAAAAAACATATTCTAATCATGATGATCGTTATAGTCATAAGTGTTTTATTTATCTTGATTCCGGATAAATATCAACTGTTGCGAGATGTCAAAGTGGAAAAGGGTATTTTGGATTTAAGGGAATATCCTTTAAATGATCATGTCGTTTTTGAATTGAACGGTGAATATCAATTTCTATGGGAAGAGTTTGTCGTTCCCGGAATTTCTGTGAATGTGGAAGAAGAGAAGCTAACCTCGGATAATCATTACTTGAAAGTTCCCGGGAATTGGAATGAATACGCCTATGATAAACAGACCCAGGTCGCTGTAGGCTTTGGGACTTATCGGTTTATAATAAGATTGCCCGAACAGGCAATGGGGGAGATTTTCGCCTTCAGATTGCGTACCATCGGAACGGCCTTTTCAATGTGGATCAACGGTGAAAAAGTTGATCAGGCAGGAGTGCCCGGAAAAACAGTAGACGAATCGATACCTGCTTATCGGACAAGTGTTGTTTCCTGGATGCCTGAGAAAATGGATAATGAAATTGTATTCCACGTGTCAAATTTCCATCACCGCAGCGGTGGAATATGGTATGCCATCAATTTTGGGCCTGAGACGATCATTCATCAGCAATATGAAAAGAATATCTTCGTTATCGCCTTTATCATTGGCGCTTTATTAATCATCGCTGTTTATCATTTTATTCTTTTCATTACCCGTAGCAAAGATCTTCCTTCTCTTTTTTTTGCCATGTTGTGTTTAACCATCATTATTCGATTACTCTTTACAGAAGAACTACTCATACTAAGCTGGTTTCCAAATCTACCCTGGAAATGGTTGATTCGTTTGGAATATCTAAGTCTGTATATGAGCGTTCCTTCTTTTGCCATGTTTCAAATTCTTCTTTTTTCTAAACGTTTCAAAAAGTCGTTAATCGGTTTATTTTGGACGGTTCCGGTTGTTTTTTCCATGGGTGTATTATTTACACAACCTCTTTATTTCACTCAATATATTCGTCCCTTTATGTTTTTTATAGGGGGAGGAATGGTATACTTTACACTCGTTTTAATTAATTGTGTGAGGAGAAAACAAGAAGGGGCTTTGATTTCTTTAATGGGTGTCCTTTTCTTCTTTTTTACGGTCATCAATGACATGCTTTACAGCCAATTGATCGTTAACAACGGCTATTACACACCATTTGGATTATTCGTCCTTGTCCTGTCGCAATCCAGCGTTTTGAGCCATCTTAATCTCAGAGAAAGGGAAATCTCCGAGCATTTTGCAGAGTATTTGGAAAAACAAGTCAATGAACGGACAAAAGAGTTAAAAGCTGCTACGCAGGAGGCTGAAAAGGCCAACCAGATCAAATCGGAGTTTTTAGCCAATATGAGTCATGAGATTCGGACGCCTATGAATTCTATCATCGGATTCACAGAATTAATAATGGATTCAAAATTGGATAGCAGACAGATGGAAACGATGAGAAAGATCAACCAATCGGCGAATGCTCTCTTGGGTATTATCAACGACATTCTGGATTTTTCTAAAATAGAAGCGGGCAAATTAGAATTGGAGGACATTTCCTTTCCCTTAAAAAAGACTTTACGGGATTTAATAGAATTACACGAAGTAAAGGCACAAGACAAAGGCATCACTTTACAATTAAACATTGATGAATCAATACCTGAACTTGTCATGGGTGATCCCATGAGGTTGGGTCAGGTCCTCAATAATTTACTCAGTAATGCCATAAAATTTTCAAACTCAGGCAATATTTGGCTAAACGCCTCATTTGTTGAGCAATCGGATGCTCTCTATACTATTCATTTCTCAGTTAAAGACGAAGGGATTGGCATGACAAGTGAGCAACTGGATAAATTGTTTAACGCATTTTCCCAAGCAGATACTTCCATAACCAGAAAATTCGGAGGTACCGGATTAGGTTTGGCAATATCTCAAAAGCTTATACAAGCCATGGGTTCTCAAATACAGGTGGAAAGCCGATTGAATCAGGGAAGCACCTTTTTCTTCACTCTGTCACTAAAAGCCAATCAAGTCGCTCAAACTGGCTCTCAAGAAGTTTTAAACTATCAGGAAGAATCAGAAGCTCTGTCGTTGGATAAAAGAATCCACCAACTGAAAACACTTTATAATCCCATAACAGTATTATTAGCCGAAGACAACGCTTTAAATCAGGAAATTGCCATGGAAAATCTGAAGAAAGTCAACGCCCAAGTCATACTGACAGATAACGGCCGGGACGCTGTGGAGAAACTTCTTGAAAACGATGTGGATATCATATTAATGGATTTACAAATGCCAGTGATGAGTGGTTATGAAGCCACACATATTATTCGAAAAAATCAAAAATTCCAAGATATCCCCATTATCGCTCTGAGTGCCCATGCCATTCACGGTGTCATGGAAGAGTGCTTGAAAGCGGGAATGAGTGATTATCTTTCTAAACCCTTTCATATGGATGCCCTTGTAGAAATGCTTATAAAATGGTTAAAACCACGTCGATCCAGTACTAATGAGGAATTGAAAACAACCGATGAAACACCCACATCAACAGCGAAAGAAGAAAATGTAACAATAGACAACCTTTATGGGATCAACCATCAAGAGGGAATGGCCAATTGCGGAGATGATGCCGGACTGTACCGAACCATTTTAACTGAATTCAAAAACACGCATAAAAAGGATCCTGAATACATTGTTCGGTTAATTAAAAAACAAGATTGGGAAGAAACCATCTTCCAAGCACATCGATTCAAAGGCGTCACCGCCAGCGTAGGAGCAAAAAAACTCGCAGAAATTTTAATAGAACTTGAAATGGCTGTTAAAAATAAACATTACAAACAACTACAACCCCTTTGCGATCAACTGCTGAAAGAATCCAAGCTTATTTGGGAGGATCTGGAACAATTATAGTTTAAGGGGAAATTTATTCTTTTAAAGAACCATACATCAACCATTTTACGAGTTTAAGACTTTTTTTCATAAACTGCGGATATTTCATTTTCAAGTCGAACCAAGTGCTGGAGTGTAAGATGGCTTTTTTATGGGTAAAGGCATCAAAACTATGCTTCCCGTGATAATGCCCCATGCCGCTGGTACCACGGCCCCCGAAGGGGAGGTTTTCATTGGTCAGATGCATGATGGTGTCGTTGATGCAGCCGCCTCCGAAGGGGATGGTGTGGATTAATTGGTTGACAAAGGCTTTATCCTCACTGAAAATGTACATGGCCAATGGGTCAGGGTTTTTATGTATGATTTCAATGAGTTGGTTTTCATTTTTGAAGGAGACAACGGGCAAAACAGGCCCAAAGATTTCCTCTTGCATGATGGATTTATCTAGATCTGTTACCTCAATAAGCGTTAATCCAATTTTCAGTTTATCATCATCTGTTTGCCCCCCATAAACGATTTCGCCATCGCTCATATAGTCTTTCACACGTTGATAATTTGCCACGTTGATCATCTTTCCGAAGGATTCATTTTCCATCACCGATTGGCCATAAAAGTCTTTAACAGTGTTTTCGAAAATCCTATAAAAATCGTCTTTTATGCTTTCATGCACTAAAACGTAATCGGGAGCCACACACGTTTGTCCGGCGTTGGTGCCTTTTCCAAAGACGATTCGCTTTACGGCGATATCCAGTTTTGCAGTTTGGTCGATGACGGTGGGGCTTTTACCGCCAAGCTCCAGGACAACTGGCGTGAGATGTTTTGCCGCTTTTTCCATGATGATACTGCCCACCTTTGGACTACCGGTGAAGAAAATCTTGTCAAAGCGAATGTCCAACAATTCATTAGTTTCCGGAATCCCCCCTTGAACAGGCGCAATATATGAAGGTTCGAATGTTTGACTTAGAATATCATCAATCACCTGTGCAGTGTGAGTTGAAATCTCGGACGGTTTAACCACAGCCGTATTACCACCGGCAATTGCGCCAACTAGAGGAGACATAACCAGTTGAAAGGGATAATTCCAGGGACCGATAATCAATGTTGTTCCATATGGCTCGGGTATGATATAGGATTTTCCCGGTAAATTAAACAGGTTTGTTTTGTTCCGCTTCCTTTTCGCCCACTTGGGTAGTTTTTTCATCACGTGGTTGATTTCGTTTAAAGTAAACCCAATTTCCGTTGATACCACTTCAGCTTCCGATTTGCCCAAATCCTTATATAGGGCTTCGCCTATTTCTTTTTCATGGCTTAAAATGGTTTCTTTGAGTTTTCGTAGCATATCAATTCTAAAGGAAACGGGTCTGGTGGATCCGGTTTTAAAATATTTTTTTTGATTGGCTACTAACTTTTTATACTGACTCTCCATTATCATTCTCCTATTTTGTGACCCATATTTCACATTA
>CAYOFT010000140.1:0-4865 GCA_964403295.1 uncultured Thermotogaceae bacterium
ACGGCTCTTTTCTGAAAACCCTGCAGAGTGTCAAGCCCCACCCCTTGCTCCTAATAGTAGTAGTCATCTTACCAAAAACGGAAAGAATACAACATTGAATATCATTGACACGAGCTGTACTATATGTTATAATACAGATAGATTCGGAGGTGTTACATTTGTGGATGCGAATAGAATTGAGATCGCCACTTCCCGTTTATGAACAGATCAAAATGGGGATCAAGGAAGCGGTCATGACAGGCCAGTTTCAAAGAGATTCTCAGATTCCCTCAATAAGGGAGTTGGCGAAGGATATACAGGTGAATCCGAATACGGTGGCCAGGGCATACCGGGAACTGGAACGGGAGGGGATGATCTTTTCCAGGCCGGGTATTGGGTTTATGATCAACGTAAACAAAGAGGGGATTAAAACTCAATTGTTAGAAGACCTTGAGGGAGAATTATCTCCCATTGTGAGTCGAATGAAGAAGGCAAGTATTACAAAAGAAGATGTCAATGAGGTGATCGACAAATTATGGAAAGAATAATTGCAAACGAGACAGAAAAAAAGGCGTTATTCATTCAGGGATTGGATAAAACCTACAGAAGCGGCGTGCACGCAGTTAAAGGAATCAATTTCACAGTGGATGAAGGGGAAGTCCATGCCTTATTGGGACCAAACGGGGCCGGGAAAACCACGACAATAAAATCCATCCTGGGGTTTATAAACTATCAAGGGGATATTCAAGTCTTTCAGGAGGATATTGATTCAGTACGGCCAAATGTGGCTTTTGTTCCTGAAGACAAGAGTTTTTATGAGTTCATGACACCCGAAGCTGCCATTAAAGTCTGCAAAAGTATTATTGATCAATTCGATCCCAATACGGCTTTTGATTATATGCGAAGATTCAATCTGCCTATGAAAAAGAAGATCAAGGGATTTTCCCATGGGATGAAAACAGCCCTTTATTTGAGCCTTTGTTTGGCACAAAAATCTTCTCTTTATATCTTTGATGAACCCACTTGGGGGTTGGATCCCATTAGACGGGATAACGTGCTGGAAATCATTCGCAACCTGGTCATTGATGGAAAAACGGTATTGTATACCTCTCATATCATTTCCGAAGTGGAAAAGATCGCTGATAGAATTTCCATTATGTTTGATGGTAATATCCTTTTTTCAGGATATACGGATGATATCAAGGCCAATTACAGGATTTATTATCTTCCCCTTGATTTTAAACTGCCAAAGGAATTGGTATATTTGTCAGCCAAAAGAGATAAGGAAAAAATGATTGTTCTAACGGAAGATGAAACCGCAATCAAAATCTTAAGAGGGGAGCAGGATACTGAGGAAGTGGTGCCCAACCTGGAGCTATTCTTTCAGACTTTATTGAGGGGGAAGAACTATGTTTAATAAGACCATGATGGAAATGAAATTCAGAATCATCATATTTGCCCTGTTTTTTGTCCTGATGCTGGTGGTTTTGATTGTAACCAGGCCCTTCATTGATGAGATTTTTTCACAAATGAATATCGACAGTGAACAAATGGAGAATCTGCCGGACTTTTTTAAAAACATTCTGGCAGAAACCTCACAGATTTCAAAGATGATGGAAGATGATCAATATTTCCTGTTGTCACAATGGTATTCCAAAAACTTCGGTCAATTTTTACCCCTATTTGCTCTAATCATGACCTTCACGATATTTGCCAGGGAAGTGGATAAGGGGACCATCTACTTTTTATTGGCGAAGAAAAACAGACCGGCCATTTTTTGGGGTAAGACTTTAACGGGGTATTTCGTTGTGATTGGGATAACAGTTGTCTTTTCATTTATAGCACCTATTGCCATGATGCTAGCCGGATATAGTGTGACCTTTTCACCCCAATTGTTTGCCCTCATTGTTCAGCAGCTCATTGGTGTGACTTTTTTCTACAGCTTGTTTTTGCTTTTTTCCATCTTGTTCAACGATCAGATCAAACCGATCCTTGCTGGAATCATCGTTATTGTGGGATTGCCTTTTTTATCGATGTTTGAAGGCATCAACTGGTTGAATCCCTACCCTTATATTCTGGGGTCTCAAGTGATCAGCAAAGGAGCATTTGACGGGATTTATTCTTTGGCATTACTGGTGATAACGGCATTTATCACTTGGGTGGGATTGGCAATATTCAAAAGAAAAGAATTTTAATCGTTCCTATCTGATATAGTTAAAGGCCTTGAAAATCCCTTTCAGGGCCTTTTCAGAATGTTTCAACGCATCTACCCGCCACATATGGTCAGAAGGGTAAAACATCTGTGTATATTCTGCCTTGTAATGTTCCAGAAGATCTGGGGAAACAAGTCCTTTTTTTATCTTTCGAGCATTAATGGTATTTCTTAAGGATTTGAGAAGCCCGCCCAAATCATCTCCATAGGTCCCAAATTCAAAACTGCAGGCGTAAAATGTCTTTTCCGGTATGTGAATACGTTTCAAATGATATAAATAATCGATCATATCCCCGTTGATGGCATAGAATTCCTCCTTGTCAGTCTTTCTTACGTCAGGATATGAAAAAAGGCTTTTTAGCTTGGAAGAGGTGTGTTTTTCCAACGCTGAATTGACGATCAGCATCTTGTCTTTTGGACCGTAACCCGTATGCAAATCGATAAAGACCATTTTGTTGTAATCTTCTTCGAATAGGTTTTTAAAAAGTTCGATCATGATTTCTGTGGAACGCTCATAACCATTGCCACCGTAATAAAGTCCATCCGGCGATGAATATTGACCGCTTAACAGGGCTTCTTTGAATTTATCGGGCTTGGTTCGAATGAGTTGTCCCAGGGTGGTAAAAAAGAAATCCATTTTGTTAAACAGCGGATCACCAAGCACAGTAGTACTTTCGAAGTAGTCTCTTGCACCCATATAAGCTTCATTATGTGTAATATTATCCCAACTTCTGACAAAGTTTCGGTTCAAATCCACGTTGTTTTCGTTATTTCTTTCGTAGCGTGCCATGCCATATGGATTAATCCCATGAACCAATACAATAGAAGTGTCCTCGGGAGATAAAACATCTTTAAACCGGTCCACGAGAAAATTGATCACGGCAGCTCCCACATACCCTTCAATACCGTGCAAACCCGAAGTAATACATAACAAATTCTTTTTAACTGTCGAATTGAACCTGGCGAAGTCAATAAACCGGTTTTCAGCAACCTCTTGATCCCATATTCTTACATCATCCCATGCATTTTTATAATGATTGATCGTTTCATGAAAAGCCTGTCTTGACGCTTCATATGTCTTACTGTAGTACTTCATGTAATCTACCATCGAACCACCCCTACTTATTGTCCATAATTCATTTTTAAAGCCAGATACAGGAAAAGGATTGTTAATACAAAAATCGCCAGTTGTATCTTTAACGTCCATTTGAACCACTTGGTATAGGAAACCGTTGTCAAACCAAGACTGATCAAAAGTGCTGCGTTTGTTGGGTAAATGATATTGCTGAACCCATCACCAAATTGAAAGGCCAAAACGGCCATTTGCTTATTCAGGCCTATCATTTCAGAAAGCGGTGCCACAATGGGCATGATCAAAAAGGCTTTGGCACTTGCCGAACCGATAAAGAAATTCATGAACAAAACCAATCCATAGATGGTAAGAATCGCGACAAAAGGTGATGCATTCTCCATCCTCAAAAAGGCGTAATTTAAAATTGTGTCCATAATCCCGCCCTCAGAGATGATATGTTTCACACTGCTTGCCAAAAGGATCAGTAACACACCCGGCAGAATCCCCAACAGTCCTTCCAGGAAGAAACCGCCAACCTTTTTCAATTTGGTTTTCATGATCAAACCGGATCCCAATCCGGCAATTAGGAATAAAAAGGCGATAATTAGCAATGAATAATCGGCAATGAAAGGATTCAACGTTGCGACGATTAGATAAATAAAAAGGACAATTAAAATCATTGCGAAAAAGGCTATGGCTGCATTTATCTCTTTTCTTCCATCTTCTTCTATTAAAACCATTTGGGATAATTGTTTTTTTCTGCTTTTGTCCTCATCATAAACATAAGAGGCCTTTGGATAAGCTTCAATCTTTTTCACATGATGTCGTAAAAAAAGCAATACCACAACATAAACGATAAAAAAGATGATCAGTCTCAAGAATGACCCGGAGAAAACGGGAATACCCGCAATGGTTTGGGCTACACCAATAGAAAACGGGTTTGAAACAGCAGCGGAAAAACCAAACCCCGATGCCAGCAGGACCATCCCCAAACCTGTAAGAGAATCCCAACCCAACTGAAAAGAAAGGGTGATAACAATGGGGATCAAGGCAATCACTTCTTCAAATATGCCCATGAACGCTCCCAGGCACATGAAAACAAATGTGATCACAGCCAGGAGCAGATGCTTTCTTTCCTTAAACCGTTGCACGATTCGGGCAATCATCCCGGTTAAAACATCGGTTTTATTCAGGATGTTAATGGAACCGCCTATAATGCACAAAAAAAGAATGATGCCAATAATGGTGATATTACCCGGGGCAAATAAAACTTCTATCGGTGCGGTGTATACCCGCCAAAAGGGAAGGGGTTCTTGGGATGAATAGGCAAATGTTCCGGGAATGATTTGCTGAGATTCCTCAACCATATCACGTTCAAAGGAACCGGTGGGAATGACTCGGGTCAGAACGCCTGCAAGTGTCATGAGAATCAACAGGATGATAACAGCTATTAAAAAGGTCTTTTTACCGATACTTACAGTGCTTTTTTCCATTTATCTACCTCGTATCATAATGATGGGTTTTGTGCTTAAATGGGGTGCCATGTTCTGGATTATATCATTATCATGAGGGTAACATAAAGAAAAACGGAGATTTGAGGTG
>CAYOFT010000141.1:0-4851 GCA_964403295.1 uncultured Thermotogaceae bacterium
CAAATTTCTCAAACATGTTTACAAACTTTTTTGCCCTATTGTCGATATTTATTTTCACTTGTTCATACCGTTTAATCAGATGCAATTTCTTCAGTAATCTCATTATCAAAGTAACAATAAAATCCACTGTTTTCTGATGTTTTCCCAGGAAAAACATTAAAAGGGCTAATCCCCCATTAATGATAATGGCCACTAACGCAACGCCCGCAGTGTAAACTGATAATCGATTCCAAGTCAAAAACAGGCTAATTCCACCCAGCAAAGAGATGGCTACCTGAAATGTAAATGATTTATAGAGAATTGCTGCGATGGATTGTTCGTATTCAACCCCTTCTTTAGAAAAATAATAAACGGTGAAGGGCTGACCTCCTGTAAAAAAGGGGGTGATAAGATTAAAAAACTGGGTGATCATGGCAATTTTGAACGTACGCTTGAAGCGTACCCTCTTAATCCCTTCAACAACTGTTTTTAGCATCAATCCTTCATTGAACCAGTTTAAGACAATGCAGGAAAAGGCGAGTAAAAAGTACTCGTATCGGTATTGTAAAAAAGCACCTTTGATTTTATCAAAATCAGAAAACAGGGCCATCAGGACGTAAATCAAACATCCGAGTATGATCACAAGGATCGTATAAACAAGGTATTTTTTCTTAATCTTCATAGCATCATTTTACACTTAACGACCAAAACGCGTCAGCCACCCTTCCGTTTTTTGAACGGCATTTAAAACGGCTTGATCCATGTTGTAATACTGATATTCCGCAAGCCTTCCTGTAAAAAGAAAGGCTCCTTTTTTTTCAAGTTCTTCAACATCCCTCATATATTGTTCTCTTTTCTTTAAGTTTTCTTCGTTTAGTACAACATAATAAGGCTCACCGGTTGCCTTTGGATATTCAAAACAAACCGTTGTCTTTTCGGATTTTTCATCCAGAAAATGCTTAAACTCGGTTATTCGTGTCCAATCATAATCATTGGGATAATTTACTGTGGCTACCGGTTGATAATATTCCCTGTTGTAATGTTTGAATTCCAGTTCCAACGATCGGTATTCCAGTTTGCCGTATTGATAATCAAAATACTTGTCCAACTCACCTGTATACACCGTCAAAGATGGTGAGAAACGGTCGCGAATCGAAAAATAATCCGTATTCGTCAGGACTGATATATTTGGATGTTTCAGTATTTGCTGAATCAACACAGTATACCCCTTCTCAGGAATTCCCTGATACGGATCGGAAAAATAACGGTTATCCCTGTTTTTCCTGATGGGAATGCGTTTGGCTAACTGAGCACTCAACTCTTTAGGGTCCCTTTCCCATTGTTTGATCGTGTAATTTTTAAAAAAAAGCTCGTAAAGGTGTTGTCCCACTTGAGAAATAACCGCAGACTCAAAATTTTCTGATGATTCATCGTTAGAATATCTGGAGATTTCTTTTTTTAGAAATTCGTCAATTTCATTCACATTCAGGTGAGTACCAAAAACTTGATTCAATGTATCCAAATTAATGGGAAAAGGATAGTAATTGCCTTGAGCATAGGATAAGACCCGATGCTGATAATAATGAAAGGAAGAAAAACGGTTTAAAAAATCCCAAACGGTTTTTTTCCGGGTGTGAAAAATGTGGGGTCCGTATTGATGGACTGTCATTCCATATTCATTTTGATAATCATAACAGTGCCCGCCAATATGGTTTAACCGCTCAATAACCCGGATCTTCCGACCGGCTTCAGCAAGCAATCGGGCTGACACCGCCCCGGAGAACCCGGCTCCAACGACAATTACTTCTCCAAACAAAGGAATCACCTCATACTTGGTAATTAATACTTCAATAATATAAAACATTTTAACATAAACCACCTGTGATCAAGACACGGGTATCAAACTCAGAAGCATCTTTTATAAGTTGTATAGAAGATTTAAACAAATTGAACTATCCCGGCGGATAGGAGCGGTGACAAGTATAACGAAAGGTGGGAATTCCTCCCATCCGCAGAAATGATTTTTTTTGTGATTCGGTTGATTCTAATTGATTAGAATAGTTTAATGGAAAACGATTTTGCCCCCTGCGACTGCGGAGAGTTCTTCTTCGCTTAATTCATCTTTTTCGTTGGCTTCGATAAGCTTTAATCCCTCTTCTGCCAAAACGGGAGATAGTTCTATGCCATTTTCTTTTGCCGTTTCAATCAATTCTTCTTTTGTTGTGATTCCTTCAAAATGTTGTACCCAATCTTTTCCCAGTTTTGTTTCTATTTCCCTTATCTTTTCAAGTAATTCTTTCGTCATGTCATTCTCCTTTGATTTGATGTTGATTGAATATTAGGAATTATAGCATAGATAGGAAATCATGTATAATAAACAAGTTTTGATTACCAACTTTTCGAAGAAAGCCGAAAATGTTGAATGATTAGCCGAGGTGCAAATTGATGAACAGAGTTGAAAACAAAAATGGTTCCAAATTAAAGAGGAATTATTTCACCATTGCCATCTTAGTCATTACGGTATTGATGGTCCTATATGTTGTGCAAAACATATATTTCGATGCTTCCTTTAACGCCTTTTTAAGCGAAGACAGTGAAACGATGCATGCCATGGAACAGGTTGCCATCAAATTTGGGGATGCCACCGCCATGATGCTTCTGATTGATCTGGATAAAGATGATCTTCCAGGGAGCCTTGTTCAGGTTCACAACGTGATCACCGACATTCGAAAACTGCCTTTTGTCAACGGTGTAGATTCCATATTTGAAGCTCAGAAATTCAAGGGCTTTACACTATCAGCCCCGTTTATTCAAACCGGCCCGTATGTGGTTGAGGAAAACGGTCAATTTAAAATGGATATGGATATCTTAGACGATGATTTTTACGTTGGCTCCTTGATTTCCAAAGACGGCTCTACTCTGGCGATAACCATTCGAAAAACAGCTGATTATAATACCGATACAATCGTTTTGGTGTCATCTCTTTTGGAAGCTATCAACTCCAATACCGATCTGTCATACCACTTAGTGGGTGAAGAATTGGTCAATTACGAGTTGTTTGCCTCTATTCGGAATTTTACTTTTGTCTATCCGCCCATTATCATTCTGGCCGTTTTTACCATTTTCATGATAAAATTCAGAAATCTCTATCTTTCTCTTCTAACCATCATTCCTCCCATTATCTCCTCGGTATGGATACTCTTTTTACTCCTTGTATTTGGAAGGAATATCAACGTTTTAACCGTTCTGATCCCCTCTTTTCTAATTATAATTGGTTCCGCCTACGGGATGCATTTCTTGTCCCGGTTTATGGAACACGAGTACGAGGGAGGTAAAAAGACGCAACTCATCAGAGACACCAGCCAAGAAGAAAAGACACCGGTTTTCTTCTCTGCATTTACAACCATGGCAGGGTTTTTCTCATACGTTTTTTTAAATATGCAAGCCTTTCGGGATATGGGGCTATTCATAGCCATTGGCATTTTCTTTTGCGCCGTTTTCACCATGACCCTCATTCCATCATTGCTTAGTTTTTCCAAAAATACACAAAAACACTTTCAAAAACATAAAAAGTATCGATTAAAAATTCCCAAATGGGTTTCAATCAGCTTTAGTCTATTTACAATAATCGGCATTGTCTCAGCACCATTTCTAATCAGCCAGATTCCCTTGGAGATTAATTCTTACGGATATTTTAAGCAAAGCTCCTCATTAATACAAGGGGTCAGCCATTTGGATGAGAAGTTCAACTGGGTTTCGAATTTCTACTTAATGGCGGAGCAACAAGATTCAGATAGCTTTACACCTACCCCTAAAGAAGTGGAACAGATGGCGGAAATTGAAAAAAAACTGCAAGATGTCTCTGTTGTGTCAAAGACATTGAGCCTTTTCGGATTGTCGGAGAGCATGAACATTTCACCCAATTTGTTGTTGGCTTATATCCGAACCAGCGAAGAGGGTAGAGAATACGCCAGGACATTTTTCTCGCAAAACGCTATCCGATATATGGTGTTCGCTAATGGTAATGACAGTGGTACAGCAAAGACTCTTGTCAATGAGATTAATCAAATCCTTAAGGCGTATCCTCAACTGAAAGAGAAATATAATTTTTACACAACCGGTATTCCCCTTGTATGGCTCGAATTGAGTGGTGCAGTGGTGGATAATCAGATTCAGAGTCTGGTTCTGTCTTTTGTCCTGATATTCCTGCTCTTGCTGATAGTCTTCAGAAAATTGAGTACCTCTTTCTTTTCAGCCATTCCCATTGGCTTGACTATTCTATTTAACTTTATCTTTATGGGTCTGTTGAAGATTCCACTGGAAATTCCCACCGTAATTATCTCCGGAATGCTCATGGGATTGGTCATCGATTACGCCATTCACTTTATGTACTGGTTTAAAAAAACGGGTACTGTTTCAGATGCCTATGCCATGACGGCCTCACCCATCATCTTTAACGGTGTGAGTTTGATGGCATGTTTTGTTGTTCTTTTAACTGCACCGTTGATGTTGTATGTGAATTTGTCGATTCTGATGATTTTGGGAATTGGCATGGGGGTTTTGACAACCCTGGCGTTTTTACCAAGGATTATTGAATGGGTTTTGAAGAAGGGGAAATAGATAAAAATCCCCTCCGGAGGAAGGGATTTTTGTGTTATTAGTGGGTTTCAGTTTGATGTATCACAAAAAAACCAGGGGACAGGGCCGCTGATACGTGGAATTTGAGAAACAAATTCCTAAGGTGTTTCTATGAAACGCCAGCAATCAGCATACCTGTCCCCCTGGTTTTTTTGGAGCTTTTAGGATGTTTGTAATTGAACTTAGCGGGGACAGTAGCGGCGATTTCCGTATCGCCGGGACTGTCCCCCGGGA
>CAYOFT010000142.1:0-4822 GCA_964403295.1 uncultured Thermotogaceae bacterium
GCGCTTGGCATCTTTTCCTCGGCAATTGCCAGCATTTTTTCAGAGAAATCAAATCCGTAGCATTGTGCCCCGTTTTGATAAAACTTTGACAGCATGAAACCAGTCCCCACTCCCATTTCCAATACTTGCGTTGAGTGGGTGATTCTCAGATTTCTGATTAAATGATCTAAGGCCTTATCATATCCTGAAAAGGGAAATCCTTTTTCAATAACGGAATGATCGTATTGATTGGACCATTTGTCGAACAATTCTTTTTTCATCATCAACCTCCAGGGGCTTTTGATTATTTTATCATGATATAATCTTGAAAACAACATAGAAGGCAAAGGAGATGAAGCGGAGTGTCTGAACGATCTTATATCGCTGCCATTGATCAGGGAACTACCAGTACGAGAACCATCATTTTCGATGATAAGTTGGAAATTGTGAATATTTCACAAAAGCCTTTTAAACAGTTTTATCCCCAAGATGGTTGGGTAGAACAGGATGCTGAAGAAATTTACAGAACAGTTATTGCCACTTTAACACAAGCTGTTGAAGAAGCCGGTCTGGATTTTCATGAAATTTCAGCCATTGGCATAACCAACCAGAGGGAGACCGTTGTGGCTTGGAACAAGGAGACAGGTGAACCCCTTTATAACGCCATCAACTGGCAATGCAGGAGAACGGCTAAACGTTGTTTGGAGCTGAGACCACAAGAGTATATGATTCATGAAAAAACGGGGTTGATCGTTGACCCATATTTTTCAGGAACGAAAATGGAATGGCTTTACAATAACGTTCCCAAAGTGAGGATAGCTGCAAATTCAAAAGAATTGGCCTTTGGCACCATCGATTCATGGCTAGCCTATAAACTCAGTAAGAAAAACGTACATGTCACGGATTATTCAAACGCTTCCAGAACGATGCTCTTTAATATTTGCACACTGGATTGGGATGATGAGTTGTTAGAACTCTTTTCCATCGAAAGAGAGTGGCTTCCCAAACTCGTGGATACATCAGGAATTTTGGGATACACCAGAGAAGGGATCCCTATTGCCTCTATGGTTGGAGACCAGCAGGGAGCCTTGTTTGGTCAAATGGCATTTGAGAGGGGTATGGCAAAGTGTACCTACGGAACAGGAGCCTTTTTGCTTATGAATCTGGGTTCTGAAGCGATTTTGTCCGGCCAAAGACTGTTAACTTCCGTGGGATGGAAAATCGGTGATGAAATCAACTACGCCATGGAAGGCTCTTTATTCATGTGCGGAGCGGCCATTGACTGGACTGTAGATAACTTGAAGTTAGCAAAATCCGCTCCTGAAACGGAAGACCTTTCCTATAAGGTGCGAGATAACGGAGGCGTTTTCTTTGTTCCGGCCCTTTCCGGGTTAGGTGCGCCTCATTGGGATCCAAATGCCAGGGGCCTTTTTATTGGGATGACGCAATCAACAAAGAAGGAACATCTCATCAGATCCGTGTTGGAAGGGATCTGTTATTCTGTCAGAGAACTGTTTGACACCATGGTGAGTGAATGTCATATTCCATTGAAGGAGTTGAGAGTGGATGGTGGCGTCAGTAAAAATCAGTTCATTCAAGAATTTCAGTCTATTTTACTGGGTAATACAGTTACAAGGCCTGAGAATACAGAAACAACAGCTACTGGGGCAGCAATTTTGGCGGGATTGGCAACTGACATTTGGAAAGACAAAAAAGATGTTTTGACCTATTGGAAATCACAATCATCTATGTCCCGGGGAAAAGACGAACAAGTGGAGGCATCCTACACAAAATGGCAAACAGCAGTCAAAAGATCACAAAATTGGGTTTAGTCATTTCGAAAGCGTATACAGGTGTAACGCTTGAGAAATTTAATATAATTGCCAAAGACTTAGCAAAACGATTAAAAGGTGGGGAAACAGTACTGTTTTTTGGTGATTTGGGGAGTGGGAAAACTACATTTATACGATCAATGATGGAACAGTTTAACGTAGATCCCAATGAGGTTCGCAGCCCCACCTTCAATATCGTCAACACTTATCAAGCTAATGGTCAAGTGTTTTATCATATTGATGTTTACCGGATAACAGCTGATGAATTATTTGAATTGGGCTTTTACGATTATCAAAAACAAAATAGTATCCTGTTCATTGAATGGGCAGAAAAAATTGTGGATGAGATAGACCAGCCAGATTATTTGATTTGCCTTTCAATCAATGAGGAAAACATGAATACAAGGGATTTACAAATTTATACCGGGAGTGATAGCTGATGTTAAAACAAGTATATGAAGGTGAAAATACAACGATATTTAAGGCTGTGTTACCCCCAGTAGGAGTAAATACTTATCTTTTATATCTTAAGAATCATTTGTTTATCGTTGATCCAGGGATTGGCAGTTCAAAGCTCCCGGAAGTTAATGATATTCCTTATGATGAGGTCTCATTGCTGATCACTCACTCTCATTTTGACCATATTACCGGAATCGATGAATTTCCAAATAGCAAAATTCTCATTACTCAAGAGGCTTTACCGGGGTTAAGGGATTCTTATATCAATTTGTCAGGGGACTTTGGCGGTGGTACTACTGTAGTACAGAATAAGAATATCCAAATCCTTTCCCAAGGAGAAAACACGGTTCTCAATTGTGCCTTTCAGGTAATGATTTATCCTGGACATACTCAGGGAGACACCGTTTTCGACTTCGGATCTTATATCTTCACCGGTGATTTTGTTTTTTGTGATTCTATTGGTAGAACTGATTTTAGATTTTCCGATAACGACTTAATGAAAAAATCCTTGGCCAAATTCAGGCAATATCTCTTACAAAAGGAACCAAACGTTCTTATTCTACCAGGGCATATGGGTGTATGTTCCGTTAAGAAACTTTTGGATAACAACCTCTTTCTCTCTGTTTATTAAAAAGCGATCAGTCTTTTTGCTTCTTGGCAAACAGGCGTTTTTGACAATAGCCAATATTTGTGTTATTATGATAATAATAATAGAATAAATCATATTTTCTAGTTTTTTCTATAGTTTTCTGCATCTTTTATTCATTTTCTTAAATAATAAAAAGAAAATAGCTTTTTTTTGCTTAAAGGAGGTTATTGATGGAGTTTTTCGAATATATCTTCGATAACGGAGATCGCATTTTTTTTGAACTTCTTAGGCATCTTCAGATCATTGGAATTGCATTACCCATAGCTATTGTCATTGGGGTGCCCATTGGTATCGCCATC
This sequence comes from uncultured Thermotogaceae bacterium, assembly GCA_964403295.1. Lineage (GTDB taxonomy): Bacteria > Thermotogota > Thermotogae > MWEM01 > MWEM01 > JASUTC01. Next base: position 3,219 of record CAYOFT010000142.1, read on the forward strand.
TCAAATCACAAAAAAACGGCAAATGTTGTCATCTATATCGCAAGTGTCTTGATGACGATTCCTTCTCTTGCCCTATTTGGGTTTATGGTTGCCCTTTTGGCACCATTTGATGCGGGAATTGGTGTTCCGCCTGCAGTTATCGCGGTCGTTGTCTATTCTTTGTTGCCGTTGATTAGGAATACACTTGTTGCAATTCAAGAGGTGGATCCTGCAACAGTTGAAGCGGCCACCGGTATGGGGATGACCAAAACGCAAATATTGTTTAAGATTCGTTTGCCATTGGCAGTTCCCATTATCATGGCGGGTTTGAGGAATGCAGCGGTTATGGGGGTATCCGTTACCACCATCGCTTATCTGATAGGCGCACGAGGATTGGGATATTTTATCTTTTCAGGATTGAGCAGATCTCGATTGGTAATGGTTCTTGTCGGAGCCATTCTAGTCGGAGCCCTTGGGATTGGAACAAATTACGGTTTATTGAAATTGGAAGAGCTGCTGACTCCAAGGGGAGTAAAGCTCTCGAGATCAAAGGAGTGATACGATGCAGATAAGACTCAAAAACCTAACGAAAGAATATGATAATGGGGCATTTAAAGCCGTTGATAATATTTCATTGACATTTGAGGAATCAAAACTTACCGTTTTAATTGGTCCATCGGGATGCGGAAAAACGACCTCTCTAAAGATGATCAACCGATTGATCGAAAGAACGGGTGGGGACATTTTGTTTGATGAGAAATCTATCGATGAAATGGATCGTATTCACCTAAGAAGAAAGATTGGATATGCCATTCAAAATATAGGTTTGTTCATTCATATGAGCGTATTTGACAATATCGCTGTGGTGCCACGCCTCCTTAAATGGCCTGAACAGAAAATCAAAAACAGAGTTGAGGAGCTTTTGGAACTGGTTAACTTGGATCCGGAAGTAAACATGTATAAATACCCGGCACAATTATCCGGTGGACAGAAACAGCGAATTGGTGTGGCACGATCCCTTGCGGCTGACCCGGATGTCATTTTGATGGATGAGCCCTTTGGAGCAATCGACCCAATCAACCGGGAGAAATTACAGGACGCCTTTATTGAGATTCAGGAGAAGATAAAAAAGACGATTATTTTTGTCACGCATGATATTCGGGAGGCAATCAAATTGGGTGATAAGATTGTCATCATGGACAACGGGCATATTGTTCAATATGATGACACCATTAATGTAGTGAACCAACCGGAGAATGAGTTTGTTGAAAGTCTTCTGGGCTCAGACAGAGCCTTAAAAGGATTGGAAATGCTCCGTGTTAAGGACAATTATATCAAAGATTTTGTGTCCATTAATGCCGAAGAAGTTAAAACAGTTGGTACGGCTCTTGAATACATTCAAAAAAACGAAAGAAGTTATGCCTATGTGGTGGGTAAAAAGGGAGTTCTCCTTGGATATTGCACCGCTGAAAGACTTAAGAAAAGGGACAAACATGATGATTTGATTGAAAGTGTTAAAAAGACGGAATCCGTACAGCCTTATTCGAATTTAATGGAAGCCATCATTACCATGGTGGAATCCGGATTGACGAGCTGTCCTGTGGTTAATTCAAAAGATCAATTAC
>CAYOFT010000143.1:0-4802 GCA_964403295.1 uncultured Thermotogaceae bacterium
AAATATGAAAAGCTGGTCAGGATTGCAAATCCCAATACTTCAGGTACAGCTTATAACATGATCACAACCATTCTTGATATTTTTCATGGAGACGAAGAATTGACATTTATGTTCCTCCATCATCTGGATGACAGCATCGAACAGTACACCAAATCCGGATCAGCCGGTGGTAAAAGCTGTGCAATCGGAGAAATACCTTTCGCTATTGGTTATGCCCATGACTTAGTACGTTTGAAGGCACAGGGTGCTCCAATTGAAATTACAGTACCAGAAGAGGGAACCGGATTCGAAATTGCTTCCATGTCTTTGGTCAAAGATGGACCGGAACCGGTAAACGCTAAAAAACTTTACAACTTCCTACTTGGAAAAGAAGCACAGGAAATTTTCGCAAGCTGGTACGTGGTGCCTGTTTCCAAAAACGCCCCACAAGAAGCAATCGCAATTGATATAAACAAACTCAACACTGTTGAACAGGACCTGGTCTGGGATGCAGCAAACCGAGAAAGACTTGTTGGCAGATGGACTCAGGAAATCGGAAATAAATAATTAAATCTAAAAGGGTGGATGACAATATCCACCCTTTACTCTTTTAAGCACTTCATTTCTAAATAGTGGGGAAGTGATTGGGTTGTTTACAAAGAAAAAAGTTGCTGTATTTATCGTATTACTTGTATTGGTTTTAATCCTGGATTTCTGGATATTCAACAATGTGAAAGATGAATTTGCCGATATTATTCAAAGTAATCGGGCTGAATTGGCAAATGCCTTGTTGTTATCTGCCCCAACTGAAGAGGCGAAGATAGAAGGGTGGTTGGCAACCAATAAGGACAAACATCCTGATTTAAATATCATTTACATTAAAGGGCTCCCGGGATACGGCGAAAGTAAACTCTTTATGATAGAAGAAGAATTGCTTAAATTCTATTCTGCCAATGAAGATAGTGTTGTTTTTGAAAAGGGGGTTGAGAGTGCAGTTTACGATGAACTGTATTTTGCACAGGATAACTACAACTATCGGGACTCAGACAACCGTCTTGTTTTTGCGCCAATCAAAGACGAAATGGGCTTTCCAGTAGGAGTTGGAATCTTTCTCTTTAATAACAAGGAATACAATAAATTCAACAACTTGATCAATTTATTCATATTAGCCGTTGCAGCAATATTCTTCGTGGTTTATTGGTTATCACAGTTTACAAGGGATCCCATGCTCAGTTTTATCATTCTCTTTCTTCTACTTCTCGTAGGTATTTTTATAGTATATCCCCTATTCGAAGCGGTTCGTCTTACTTTCATTAAAGACGGACAATTTTCTCTTGAAACATGGAAGACCATTTTGACCACCAAACAATACGTTTCAGCCCTTTGGGGAAGTATCAAACTGGGGGTTTCTACCGCTACCTTCTCTACTCTGGTGGGCTTTTTGTTCGCCTTCGTAATAACTCGGACGGCGGTAAAGGGGAAGAAATTCTTTTCTACCATGGCGACTTTGCCGGTTATCTCCCCGCCTTTTTCACTCACTCTGTCCATCATCCTGTTGTTTGGTAACAATGGGTTGATTACCAAACAGCTTTTAAATGTACAAAATTTTAGCATATACGGTCTGGGCGGGCTGACGCTTGTTCAGACTATGGGGATGTTTCCCATCGCATTTTTGACCATGGTGGGTGTGCTTAATGCGATCGACTCTACCTTGGAAGATGCCGCCATGGATCTGAGTGCCAGCCGGGTGAAGACATTTACCTCCGTTACTTTGCCTTTGGCTTTACCGGGGATTTTGAGTGCTTGGCTGCTGGTCTTTACCAACTCTTTGGCGGATTTTGCCAACCCGCTTATTCTTTCGGGTGATTACAGGGTTTTGTCCGTTGAGGCTTATCTGGAAGTCACGGGAATGAATCGACTGGGTAACGGAGCAGCGCTTTCCATTTTATTATTATTGCCAACATTGACTGCGTTCTTGGTTCAAAGAACATGGGTCAGCAAGAAGTCCTACGTTACTGTTACGGGAAAGCCTTCGGCGAATTTAACGGAGTTGACTTCAAAGCCTGTCAAATACACACTCTTAACCTTAATGATCTTGATCATCGCCTTTTTAATTGGCCTTTACGGAACAATTGTAGCCGGATGTTTTGTCAAGAATTGGGGAATCGATTACTCGTTCACCCTTGAAAACTGGTCGGAAGCTCTACAGAGGGGAAAAGACGCCATTCTGGATACTACGACTCTTGCGACCATCACCATGCCTATTGCGGGTATCATTGCCATGGTAGCCGCCATGATCATCGTGAGAAAGAAGTTTTATGGGAAACGGCTCATGGAAATCCTGTTGATGACACCCTTTGCCATTCCGGGGACACTCATCGGTATCAGTTTTATCTTGGCATTTAACAAGGCACCGCTGATTCTGGTGGGTACTGCTGCCATCATCATCATCAACTACGTGGTAAGAGAGTTGCCGGTGGGGATTGAAGGGGGTGTGGCCACCTTGCGCCAGATTGACCCGGCCATAGAAGAAGCCGCCTCGGACCTTGGGGCGGATGTTCCCACTGTGTTCAGGACGATCATTCTGCCCCTGATCAGGCCCGCCTTTATATCCAGTCTTTCTTACACCTTTGTCCGTTCCATGACAGCTGTCAGCGCGGTTATCTTCCTGATTTCGGCGCAATGGTATCACATGACGGTTCTGATCTACAATTTCTCCGAAAACCTGCGTTTCGGACTGGCAAGTGTATTGGCAACGACACTCATCGTTATTGTCCTGGCTGTGTTTGGACTGATGAGGTTATTAATAAGAGAGAACAAGGTTCTCGCAAAAAATGATGCGGTAATGAGGGGTTGATGACATGAAGACTAAAACAACATCTGTAAATCTTGAAAACATCACAAAGATATTTAAAGATAAACAATCTCACAGTGAGGTTCATGCTGTTCAGGATGCCAACATTCTAATCGAACCGGGCACACTTGTAACTTTGTTGGGACCTTCCGGTTGTGGTAAAACAACCACACTGCGTATGATCGCAGGGTTCGAGCTTCCCACAAAGGGAAAGGTGTACATCGGGAACGAGGATGTCACCTATTTGCCGCCCAATAAAAGGGACACGGCCATGGTCTTTCAAAGCTACGGGTTGTTCCCTCATATGAACGTGTTCAACAACATCGCTTACGGCCTAAAATTGAGAAAGATATCAAAATCCGAGATAGAAAAACGAGTTATGGAAATATTGAAGGTAGTTGGTCTTGAGCAACTGGCGCAAAGGGCACCTTCCAGATTGTCGGGGGGGCAACAACAGAGGGTTTCCCTTGCCCGGTCGCTCATTGTCCAACCTTCCGTTCTCTTGTTGGACGAACCCCTTTCAAACCTGGATGCACTTCTAAGAGAACAAATGCGTGTAGAAATCAGAAGAATCCAACAATCCTTTGGAATAACAGCCGTTTACGTCACCCATGACCGTGTGGAGGCCATGAGTTTGTCCGATATGATCATCGTCATGAACGCGGGGAAGATCGTTCAAACAGGCTCACCTGAGGAGATTTACGAAAAACCTGACTCGAAATTCGTTGCGGGTTTTATCGGAAAAGTCGCCTTTTTTCCTGTTGAAGTCCAGGAAACAACTGAAGACAAATGTATAGTTAAGATTAACGACAAAGTCTTCGACACCTATTCATTTGTTCAAGGTATAAAAGCCGGACAAAAGGCTACCATGATGTGCCGCCCGGAGTCCATGAAACCCGTCGAACCTGGGAAAGGCATCCTGGACGGAGAAGTACGAACAAACATTTATTTGGGTAACAGCGTGGAATCTTTTATCAGCACGGAGTTTGGAGAGGTGCTGGTACAAATCGACAACCCGGCCCAAAAGAAGATTTACAAAGAAGGGGAGAAGGTTTCCATGGCTATAGATTCCGAACTGGCGAGGGTTTTGCCGGAAGAATGAGGTACAGAGTTTGGGGTCTGGGGTTTAGGGTATAGAGAAATTATAGGAGCTCAGAAAAGACCTTTCAATTGCAAAATCCCCCCCCTTGGGGGGGTACCCTCAACGGGGGGGGGGGTTATTAGGAGACAGTCATTAACAGTGATATTCCCGTTATAGCGTTTAGACCCCCCCGCCGCAAGCGGCCCTCCCCCCCAAGGGGGGGATTAGTATGTGCAAAGCCTTTCCTTCTTTGACCGTGAGGAATTATTCCACAAAACCTTCAAGAGCTTTTTTTAAGGCCACGTGTACTCAACACCATCGCCAAGGGGAAATTTTGAGTTTCTCCAAACCCTAAACCCTGTACTTAACACCCTACTTCTTAATAATCTCCTCAATCTTTTCAATGAGTTCCTCCGGATCGATCGGCTTCGTAATATAACCGTCCAGGCCCGAGAGCATACCAATTTGGATGTTTTCGGTTCTGGCGTCTGCGGAAAGGGCGATAATTTTTGTTTGCCAATTGTCGCCTTCTATTTTTCTGATTGTTTCCGTTGCTTCAAAGCCATTCATGTTGGGCATTCTGATGTCCATGAGGATGATATCCGGACGATGCTGTATGAATTCCTCCACTGCCTTTTTCCCATCTTCAGCGGTGAATAGGGTTGCATTAGGGAAATGTCTTTTGATAACCATTTGATTGAGTTTTAGATTAATGAAATTGTCTTCAACGACCAGTATTTTACATGGCTGATGGTCTATAATTGAAAGGGCATGAGGTTCTTTTGTGTATGCTTTTTCTTTTTCTTCACGTTTAGGTAAATCGAATGTGACAGTGAAACTAAAGGTGCTACCTTTTCCCTCTTTACTGTCAATATTGATTCTGCTGCC
>CAYOFT010000144.1:0-4794 GCA_964403295.1 uncultured Thermotogaceae bacterium
CGAGTCATGATGGCCAATAAACCATTGGGATTTAAACAGTTTTTCAGCGGCTTTAAGTTTTCTATGGGGTGCTGAATATGTTCAATCACCTCTGTGAGTGTAATCATCTCATATTGTCTGTGAAGAAATTCTGTTGATGGAGAAAAAAACGGATCGTAAATATCTACGATTTTTCCTTGCATTCTCATGATTTGTGCAAAAACGGGATTGGGTCCGCTTCCGTAATCGAGAATCCTATTTGATGATGAATAGTCTGGCTGAAGGGCGTTGTCAATAAATGTTTGGAACATTCTGACATAGCCGACATTATCAATCGTATTGTTGTGTTGTAAATAGCGTTGGCGCTCTTCATTTTTTTCCAAAAGGTCACATTCATCCATAAAGATGAAATCGCACGCTCGGCAGTGATGATAGGCCTTATCCAACGGTATCATTTCAAGATTCGTCGATCCACAGAGTCTGCAGGTTATTTTCAAATTGAATCTCCCTTAAAAGATAGTCTGTTGTAGAACCTGATTTGCAACAGTTCATTCTATCATATTATCACGAGAGCGAACAAAAGTAATATGTTTATTACAATCTTGCTTTTTAACTTTTTTTATTGTATAGTAGAAACAGGTAACTATTTATTATTTTTTTAATTTTAATAAACAAGCAGGTGATACGATGGAAAAGAATCTGCAAGTGATGATAGAACAATGTCCCGTTGGTGTTGCCTATTACAAATTACTCTTCAATTCGCAGGGTCAAGCTGATGATTTTGAATACCTCTATGTCAATAGGATGTATGAGCAGCTAACCGGGCTGAAACGTGATGAAATTATCGGAAAAACGGAAAGCGCGTTGTTTCGTTCAAATCCCGAAAATAAATACAATTACACCACTTTTTACGCCAATGTCGTTAAAAGTGGAAAAGCAGGGGAACTGTTAAGGTATTCCCAAGTGCTAAAAAGATGGTACAAGATTCGATGCGAGAAGATGGATGAAGCGCATTTTATCACCTGGATATCCGACGAAACCATTAAACAGGAAATTGTCACCCAATCCCATGAAATACTGGCTTCAGACCACGTGGATTATCAAAAGGTAGCAAAACGTGCCCGGACTATATCCGGTGCAGCTGCAGTGGTGATAAACAACTACGATGTCAATAAGGAAAAGGCACAGATTAAGGCGTTTGAAGCAGATCGAGGCGTTCTTTCAAAAGTGATCTCAACGTTGGGGTTTAACATTTTGGACAAAGAATACCATACGTCACGATACAAAAAACAACTTGAAAATTCTTTGGGGGTTATGTACTTTAAAAAGCTTTCAGAGTACGCAGGGGATAATTTTTCAACGCTTTTGATGAATACGGTTCAGCAAATTTTTTTACTCGATCATATTGCCGTTTCTTTAATTCGAAAAGGCGATACCATATTGGGTGATTTTTCCTTTTTTATGGAAGAGGGCTCAATAATCAGTGATGAAAGCGCTTTGGAGGTGTTTTCTCAGCAGGTTGGGTTTTATATGTATAAGGAAATGGCCGAAAAGGAAAACAAACAAACGCGAAGAGAACTGGAAGAAAGCGAAAAAAAATATCGCTTATTTTTTATAAAATCCTCTGTGGGAATATTCCGGGCAAATAATCAATGCAGATTGATTGAGCTAAATCCGGCATTTGCCAAGATGCTGGGATATAGTTCTCCTGTGGAATTGTTGGAACAATTCAAAAATGGGTATGCCCCCATTTTTGTGGACAAACAGGCATGTATCAATTTTCTGGAGGAGTTCAAAGGCCAAGAGGATTATTTACAGAAGGAAGCGCTTCTCAGAAAGAAAAACGGAGAATTGATCACGGTTAATTTATTTATCAGGGCGATTAAAGATGAACAAGGATCAGTAAACACCCTGGAAGGTATTGCAGAAGACATTACACAACGAAAGCTTTACGAAGAACAATTGAAGGAAGCTAAAATTGCTGCAGAAGCAGCGAATAAGGCCAAAACAGAATTTCTTGCCAATATGAGTCATGAAATCAGAACGCCTTTAAACGGCATTATCGGGTTTTCAAAATTATTAAAAAACACCGCTGTCACAGATATTCAAAGAGAATACATTGACAATATCGTTGTATCCGGAAAAAATCTGCTGCAAATCATCAGCGATATTCTTGACTTTTCCATGATAGAAGCAGGGAAATTTCAACTGGAACCGGTAGAGACTGATTTGTCTGCTATGATCGATGAAGTCTATGAATTATTTCATCTTTCCGCTGAGAAAAAAGGGCTGGCCTTTTCGAAACATATGGATAAAAAATCCCCGAGATTTGTTTTGACAGACCCGTTACGATTTTCACAAGTACTTCATAATCTCTTCAGTAATGCGGTAAAGTTTACTGAACAAGGGTCAATTGATTTTACGGTTGAATGCCTTCAGAAAGGGGGAAATTCAGCAGAAATAAAATTTTCAGTAAAAGATACCGGAATTGGTATGAAAAAAGACATTTGTGACAATATATTCGCTTCATTTATGCAGGCTGATACATCCTTTACCAGAAAATATGGAGGAACCGGTTTGGGATTAACTATTACACAAAAGATATTGGAAAAGATGCATTCAAAGATAGAGATTGAAACAGAGACGGGAGTAGGAAGCACCTTTCGTTTTGTGGTTGATTTTGACCTTCCGGAAGAGAACGGCGCTTGATATAAAAATGATTGGGTCTAACCGGGGGGACAGGACAGTTGATTATCGTATCAACTGCGCTGTCCCCCTTAAACCCTTTATTGTCTTGTTCCGGTAACCTGGACAGAAGTTCCGTTATATTTAATGGTTCCGGATATGGAATTTTCTCCTACGGTAAAACCGGTTAAATCGATGGTTTGTTGTGGATTGGTATAAGTTTTTGTGGCGTGGAAAGTAAAGGTGTTATTGGTGATTTGGCAGCTGACAGAATTAAAGCTACCACTGTCAAAATTCCAGCCCTGTGAAGGGATATTAACAGTCACATCAGGGTACATGGTGGACATATCTTCAAGCTCCAGTGTTCCCAAAGGGTTTGTTAATGCCCATGTGCCATCAATTTTGTGGATCACAGGAACAAATGGATCAGGTCCAAAGGGATCACAAGCGGTTAAAAAGATTAAAAGTGATAAAAGCGATAGCAGAAATAAAGACTTTTTCATTCAAAAAACACTCCTTTAAATATTAAAATACTATTCTTTGACTGAGCCTTTGGTCAAGCCTGCAACAATGTACTTTTGAGCAAAGGCAAATACGACGATAGTGGGTATCAGTGAAACAACGATTCCGGCTGCGAGCACATTCCATTGTATGCCTGCTTTTGAGATGAACGAATATAAGGCAACGGGAACGGTCATTTTAGAGTCGCTGTTTAAAAACAAAGCGGCTGTAAAGATTTCATTCCAGTTTTGGACAAATGAAAAGCTGAAAATAGCCGCTACACCCGGCAGCATCAACGGCAGGGTTACCTTAAATAAAGCTTTTAAGCGGGTACAACCATCCATCAAGGCGGATTCCTCCAAAGAAACGGGAATCCTGACGAAAAACCCCCTGGCCATGATGGTACTAAATGCGGCTCCCAGTCCAATATAGACCAGAATAATTCCCGAAAGCCTGTTAATCATACCAAAGCTTGAAAACATTGAATATTGTGGAATCATTAACAGGTAAGCCGGAATCATCTGAACAAAAAATAAAAAAACGACAAAAAAATACTTTCCTTTAAAACGCATTCTGGCAAGAACGTAACCACTGAACAGCGCTATAACGGTTGAGACAACCGAAGCGGTTATGGATACAAAAACACTGTTGAGAAAATATTTCCCGAATTTGGCAAAACCAAACAGATATTCATAAGAAGCCCAACTGACCTTTGAAGGCCAGTATTTAATCGGAAATGTATAGACCTCTTCCGGTGGTTTGATGGATGTGATAAATATCCAAAGGAGAGGGAATATTGCCAAAGCAAGGTAAAAAGCCAGTCCGAGACCTCTGAGAATGTTAAGCGTGGTTCTTTTTGACCGCTTCATAACTCCATCTCCCCCTGCCTGGAAAAACTCAAGTATAGGATGGTATAAATCAGCAACAACATTATGACCATTACGCCCACAGCTGAAGCCTTTGAATAGTCGTTTTCATAGTAAACAATGTTGATCATGTGAGTGGAGAGGATCTCGGTACTTTTGGCAGGCCCACCACGAGTCATACCGTATATGACATCCGGGAAGTTCATGATCCAAATAGAGCGTACCAGGACCGTACTAATAATGGTGGGGCGAATGTAGGGCAATGTGATTTTTACCAGCTTTGCCCAACTGCTTGCCCCGTCGATATCCGCAGCCTCATAGACGCTTTCTGGAATGGATTGTAAGGCAGCCAGGGACATGATGGCAAAAAAGGGTATGCCGTACCAAATATTGACAATCAAAACGGAAAGCATTGCTGTATCGGGGTTGGAAAGGAATTGTATGCCTTCCTGAATGATATTCATTTTAAGGAGCACATCGTTGATGATACCAAATTGGCCGTTAAGCAGCCAGGACCAAAGCAAACCGATGGCAAAACCGGATAACGCCCAGGGATAAAAGACCAATCCTGAATAGATGCCCCGTCCTTTAAAGGGTTTTCTCAGCAGTAATGCCAACCCCAACCCAAGGAGGAGTTGGAAAAAAACCGAAACGGCTATCCAGATGACGGTATTCCACAAGATCATGAGAAAATCGGGATCGGTGATAATTTCTTCGAAATTGTCCCAACCGATGAATTTTATGCGATTAAACGTAAAAACTG
>CAYOFT010000145.1:0-4751 GCA_964403295.1 uncultured Thermotogaceae bacterium
GGGAGGTGGCATATACAGAGTCTTTGCCGCCGGAAAAAAGCACACCAAGTTTCATCGTTACATCACACCCTTCTGTATACCTGACATCAGAAACAGAGCCAGACTAACTGGAAGAATAATTTCTCGGTGCATGAATATAAAGTAGGAGGGATTTCGACGTGGCAGATAAAAATAGTGGGGACGTTTTGATATTTAGGCAGATTGCGGCGCCCGCTGAATATATATGTCTTTATTTGCTGATGCTACTTGCCTAAATTCAGATTTGCAGAATTAATATAACGTTTACAAGACCTACCAAGCTTCAATTTTTAGCGAATTACTGGTCTTGGTTAGACTATTCTATACCAACAACCAGTGGGAGCAAAAAGGTGAGATTTATTTTATCCATTCATAATTGGACAGCTTCAGGGTTCCCAAGTGGAATTTACAGTAATTTAGATATACTTCTATGAGAGTAAAAACGAAACATATGGAACTTTCGATCATAACTGATATTGACAGTGATATATGGGACGAAATACTCAACTCTTCAAAGCATTCAACATTGTTCCATACTTGGAAATTCCTGAAATTAATGGAGAAGCATTCCCATGCCAAACTGTTTGGTAAAAGTTTCAAGCCAACATTATTTCCTATTAAAATTGACGACAGAAGTGGGACAGTTGGTATAATCCCCCTATACTTTTATAAAACGCCCATCACAAGAATTGTTGCTTCACCACCAAGTGGTGTGGAGTGCCATTATTTGGGTCCGATCCTATGCAACTTTGATACACTTGTACCCCGAAAGAAATATTCTCGATTTCTGGCTTTCCAGAAAGAACTGGATAGTTTCATGAAGGAGGAACTTCAGGCAAATACAATTCGTATAGGCTCGACTCCTGGTTTGGAAGATTCCCGGCCGTTTACATGGAGCGATTATACTGTAGAACCCCGATACACAAACCGATTGGATCTAACCTGTGGAGAAGAAATACTCTGGAACAACCTAAAAGGAACAGTCCGCAAAAGTATTAGAAAAAGTAAAAGGAATGGCATTGAATTTGCTGAAGGAACAAAGAATGACGTTGAACAAATATACAATAATTCTCGCAATGCAGATCGAATTGGAACCACAAAGGATTATCTAGTAGAAATTGTTGATACATTTCATCAGGACGCTATCCGCATACTTGTTGTACGATATAAAGATCAGTTTCTCAGTGGTTCAATAATTATAAAGCATAAGAATAAGGCTAGTGTCTGGATTGGACCGCCTAAATTATCATTTAACGGAACATTCCCAAATGAAATGTTATACTGGAAAACAATTCAGTGGGCATTCAGGCAGGGATTAGAATATCATGAATTTATTGGTGCAAGCGATTTGAGTCTCTTTCCCTTTAAAAATAAATTCAACTGCGAAATTGAGTTATTCTACTGGATGAAGTGGAATACGCCGCTCGTTAGGTTGATGGGGGCTGCGTATAAATCAATACATAAGTGTCAAAAATAACGAAATCGTCATCTCTGATTGAATAGATAAGATCTTTTCACTGGGAGAAAGCGACACTCAGAATCGCTATTGGAAACCTTCAGAACAACCTGAAAACAGACAAAAAGTCTACCATGTGGCTGATGCTGCCTTTTATACCGCAAAGAATCGGCAAAGCATGGAGCAGCGAACATTCTGAATTAACAGAGTACCAGTAACAATAAAAATAAAAGCCACAAAAGAATTGCTCAAATCATATTGTATTTTCTAACAGTCCGCTGATGAGCATTATTCATATAGCGAATATTTCAGCAACTATGCCGATATCAGACAGAAATGGGTCCTGACCATTCAGCCCCGATGCATGAACAGCAGAAGAAGAAATTTGAAAAAAACCTCGGAAAAAACTAGAAAAGGCGAAGACATCTCTCCGAAAAGTCTGTACAAAGGAATTTGTTTGCGAATCAGATGCACAGAATGCATCTGAGAACTGGCTGAAAAAACATCCAAAATTGCAATTCAGAGAACTTGAAATTCTCACAATTCAACGAAAAGCAGAGAAGAAACATGGGCAGCCAAAGGCTGGCAAAACGTTGGTTCAATCGTATAATATTGTTACAGATATTGAATACAATACCACTGTTGTTGAGCAGGAACGACAGAACCTTAGAAGATTTGTCCTAGCAACGAATGATACTGAGATGTATGCTGATGAACTGCTTTCAAATTATAAGGCTCAGGGGTCTTTTGAGAGGAGATTTAGGTTCCTGAAGGACAAATCATTCCGGGTTGCTAAGGTCTTTTTAAAGAAAAAATCGCGTATTCAGGCGTTGGCGATGGTCATGGTTCTTTGTCTGTTCATCTACTCAATGACAGAGTTCAGGCTGAGAAGAGAACTGGAACGATCCGGTGAGACAGTCACCAGTCAGACAAAAAGACAGACACAGCGACCTACGATGAAGTTGACCTTCTTCCTGTTCATGCGAGTCAGAGAGTTCTCCTTTGTCGATGACGATCGGAGAATAAAACAAATTGCAAATCAAAATGATGAATTGAAGAAGATATTGCGATTGTTGGGAGGCGAGTACGAAAAATACTATTGTTGAAGGTGAACCTGCGGAATGTCGGGTGTAAGATCCTAAGTGTCATAAAAATAGCAGGGCTGACTTCTGGGTATTCCCCGAAAGATGTACTTCTGATCTTTCAAGGATCACAAAGATTCCGGATGATGGATTCAATCAAATTACGGAGAACCTAAAGAAAGTAAGAGTACTCGTGAAGTTGTTGGGTCTGAAATTATTCCTAAACTGAAAATCATATTTTGCACTCGAAATGTAATTTCAGCCCATATTATTCAGAATCCAATGAAATATTGCACAGATCCATTTCAGATCAAAGTATCTCTTTTTAATTTTAAAAAAAATACTCCTTGATTTCTTTCATACCCGTTTCTTTATGAAGGTAAGTCCAAGATGACGGGTGAAAAAGTAATACCAGAAAACAACCATCCAGATGGTAAATAAAATCCATCCCGTATGAACATGTACCTGTTCAATAACTCCCTTCGGACCATAGATATACCCAATCAGTGAAATTATGGCAATTCTTCCGATATTTGAGGCATATGTTCCAATGTATCCAACTAGTATCAAAAGGGCCCCCCGCTTTGATATTGCCTCCGGAAATGTTGAAATTACAATTATTGAAGCAACAGTGAATGTCCCAAGGGACCAGATCCCTGTACAGTCTGATACCACAGCAAGTCTGATTGGCTCACCTGTTATGGATAAAAACGATATGATATTTCCATTTACTTCAGGATTAATTCCCATCAGACGGATGACACCGGTGGTCAAATAGATTGTCGGAGGAATAAGGGGTGCAAACAACCAATCCTCATTTCGGATAAAAATTTCATATACCTCAAATCCAAGCACAGCAATTACCGGAAACAATGCCGGAAATATCAGAGTTTTAAATGCAAGCAGACCAAACGCAATGATACTGATTCCAGAAAGTAATAAAGAAAATTCACCGATTGAAAATGGAGGGTTGCCAAGACCAAGAGGAATATTCAAAAAACTGAATATACAGATCCCAACCCCTGCCAGAACAACCAAAACCTGTTCTCTTTTATCCAGAATTTTTTGAGTTTTATGAGAAAAATAGATCATTGAAATACAGGTAAGTACCCAGATACTGATTGCATCGACCTTTGAATAGGTAAGTGATGTGGTGATAAAAAAAACAGCAAGAATGCATATTATGAGAATTATCCAGATTTTTACAGCCTTTTGCGGAGTAATATTTGAAAAAAAATTTATACCCATGATTTCTCCAATAATTATCAAAATACCTGATATTAATTTCGAATGAGCACAACGTATATAAATGTGCTCCATGGAAGTGATTTCACATTCATATCAAATAAACGCTAAATATGCGCAAAGAAAACACACATAATATTCTGAAGAGAATTTCAATAAACTCCACTTTTACCGGAAGTACTTTAATGAACTGGATCAATCATTAATTCGTGATCAGTTTTACTAATTTTGGAATTAAATATTAATAAAAGCGTATTTCTGAATGTGACGATAAATTAGGTGAAATTGAGAAACTGATCGACTGCGAACAATTTCGTACCGTTCTGGAAGACCTTTACTCAAATAAAACCGACAAGATAGCCGTCCCAATTTGGAAGAAATCCTTATGATCAAAATGCTTGCTCTGCAACAACTGCATGGCCTCTCTGATCCCGAACTTAAGCGACAGGCAAATGATTGTATCTCATTTAGACATTTCCTCGGATTCTCCAAGAAATACCGGACAGATCCACGATCAGGCCCTTCCATGAAAGACTTTCCAAATCAGGAAAAGATAACGCCATCTGGAATGAAATACAGCGCCAGTTGGATGTAAAAGCCCTTTGATCAGAGAAGGTATGATCCAGGATGCAACATTAATTCATTCTGATCCGGATCATACTTCTTCTGATACTCCTCGAGGAGGAGGATCAAGATCATATAATGGTACCTATTCAGTAAATGCAGATAAATTCAGAACGAACTTTAATGGGCTTGATCAGTCTCGTCGATTTCCTATACCTTAACCGATAACATATGGGTTAGTGTTCAAAAAATGAATAATACTAATCCTCCACAATAATAGATGTTTCTAAAGAAGTATTATATTGATATATTTTCTATTAGTTTCATGGATATTGATAAGAAGTATCATATAATAATTGATAAAACAATATCCTATATTAAATACA
>CAYOFT010000146.1:0-4751 GCA_964403295.1 uncultured Thermotogaceae bacterium
CTGGGAGAGTGGATTCTGTGAAAATCATATCCCCTCAATGAAATGTAAAAGAGCAGCAAAATAGATGCGTACATTAAAAAACTCGCAAGACTGCCGTTGTAAAGGGTCTTTTGTGCAACAGAAAAAATGATCCAAAGAAAGATGATATCGATAATAAAGATTAAAAATCTCAGTTTTCTAAACATGTTTCAGAACTCCATTGGGGAAAATAGTAATGTAATTTGTAAAAAAACAGGGCGATTATTAGTCGCCCTATTTTATGAATGCTGTAAAGAACTTATTTGTCTTTCATTTTCCCTGTCCATGGACCTGACTCCCAAACGACAGGATCTGCTGTGATGTCAGCAGTGACAAAAATCTGTGAACCAGCTATCATAGTCGAATGTGTATGATGGTCTACTTCACCTTCAAACCGTATAGCTGCACCTCCACCTAGTTCGATGGTGTTAATGGTCAATTTGTATCTGTCTGCGTGACCTGTAAATAGCTTTGTAGCAGCATCTGGTTGTTGAGCTGAAATCGTGCCGTCCAAAGTGGAGAAACTGTTTGTTCTTTTGCCAAAATAAAGCGTACCACTGTAGGTAGTTGCGCCTATTTCAGTGGAATAAGTCCAAATCGTTCCGCCAATGGTTGGCAAAAGGCCTGCTACAAATTGACAACTTGAAAGGATGAGACCCAACGCGAGAATGGTTACGACGAGGATAGTGATCTTTTTCATAGAGATCACTCAGCCTTTACTGCATGCCAGTTCGATCCAGTCATTGTTTCGGCTGTTACGTTACCGTTTAAGGTTTTAAACAGCACACCATCCTGGAAAAGGTTTAAGACGATTTCCCCGTTGCCAAGGCATTCGCCTGTGACTTCAAAGTTTCCACCGCTAAATTCAAGGCTTCCTCTGAGAACACTTCCATTTTGTTCTTCAATGTTGAGGAATCCATTTGGTGCTTCTGCCTCCTGAGAAGAAGCGAACGTTACACCAAAGTCTGCAAAAAAGCCCCAACCTCCCCAAATCCAGGGAATTCCGGCTGTAATCGAACAACTTGCAGTGATAATTACCAAAAGAATTAACAAAGCAAACGATACTTTTTTCATTTTCCCACCTCCAGTATTCTTACTTTTATTTTATCACATTTCCATGGAAAATGTTAAGTCAATGATCATTATAATCTTTTTTAAGAATTTTTCCAAACAAAACCGCCATTATAACGCCAATCAAAGTTCCAATAAATACACCCATGATTTCTCTGTAAAGGATGGTGAACATAGGGGTATGAACATGCTGAAAGGCATTGACCACTGAACATAAACCAATGGTTCCAAGAACCGGAATGAGAAAGCCATATCTTCCGAATCGCTTATGATAGCCAAAGATATACAACCAAAGAGCAGGTATGCCAACAATTTCCTTAAATCGGGGTCGGATCCCAAGAAGCACCTCCAACTGATCTCGAAATTGCCTCTCCGCTGTTAAAACAAATCCGCTGTTCCCACTTCGAACAATGTAATACACACCGAATAAAACCACAAAGATCAAAACCAATAAATCCGCCCAATGGAGCTTTGAACCCAAATCCTGATAACCGTAAAGGGCAAATTCTCGGAGAAAAACCAAAAAAGGCAGGTAAAACAAAGTGAGTTTAACCCCATGAGCCATATAAATCTGATTGACGGATTCAAAAGAGAAACTTAGGGCGTTTATGGTGATTCCCAATACAAAAGCAGAAAGAATCAGTGAAAGAAATTTAAGAAATGGCGTGTATTTCAAGTCCCGTAAATATTTGTAAATACCCGTTATCCCAAAAGCACCTGTCAATCCCGCCAAATAAAGTGTGGCATCGTTGTAGGCACTTGTAATCGAATAAAAGATGAATATCCCAATGGAAATGAAGGCAAAAAGGGGAGAATAAAAATAAACGATAGCCACGGACCCAACAATCAACAAGATCCTGAACCAGGTATTCGTTTCCGGTATGGCGGTTATAATGGTATCGTTGGGATTCAGAATATTGGCTATATCTTGACCGTATTGTTCATAGGGCACAAAATCGCTTTCAAGCGGCTGCACCCAAAAGAAATCGATGCTTCTTTCCTGTTTGGCCCTGATCCATCGTCTTAATACCATGGGGTATGACAGGTTTAATTTTTCAATTTCAGCAGGTTTAATAGTATGAACTCTAAATAATTCTTTCTGCATAGAAGGGGTTCTGTTTTGAATGACTTCTCGGATCCAGTTGGTTATTTGATTTAACTCCAGATAACCAACTTGAATGTTGTATAGGTCCAGCCATTCTGCGAACTCTTTTGGCGAAATATCCGGAGGGTTGCCGATAAAAGTGATTTTCTTCCCTGAGCGTTGTTGAATTAGTTCTTCAATCTGTGCGCTTCCGGCTTTTAAGGCATCAAAATCCATATAGTAAACAACCCGTTCTCCGGATAAACCGAATTCGGTGATATCAAGGACGGCATAAAAATTTGTGATCTCCGCATTGTAACTGTTTTCGAACCCCAATGTAACATCTGCGTTGCCGCTGTCGAATTCATATCTGGGATAAACATAGACGAAAACCGCTATTAAAGCAATTAAGAAGAATATATAGAAAGAATAAATCTTTGATTTTTCCAACCAATTTTCCAAATAAAATACCCCCTCGGAAATTATACCACAATCAACTTTGAACTTTTTTCAACAAGGTGCAGTCAAAACTAACGTAAAGAGAAAAAATGATAGGACCCCCCTATCCCCCTTGAGAATATAAAGAAAAATATACCCCCCACATTAAAACGGATCATTAAGTTGATCCGTTTTTTAATGCTGCAACAACCCGCTACTAGTAAAATCTATTCTTAAATCACCCTTAAAAATGATATAATCAAAATACCATCCACATTCTATGACAAATGGAGGTTGAAAATATGAAAGGGATGCTCGTCAACACTTGGTTGGAAACCTGGAGAGGCATATACGGGGAAAAATTGGTCAATGAAATCTCAAGAAATCTGGGAGTTGATCCGGAAAGAACCTTTACCCCTCTGGAAGATTTTGACGAAAAAAGATTAAAAGAGATTTCTACCGGAATCATCAAGAAAACAGGCATATCGGAAGAAGAATTCTGGAAGAAAACCGGCAATAAAAACATACAAACCTTTAGAAAATGGTATCCGGAGTACTTTAAAAAACCCGGTGTCATGTCTTTCATGGCAGCTATGGATATGGTACACAAAATACTTACACGAAGAATATCAGGGGCCAAACCTCCAAGAATCTTTTTTACACAGATAAATGAGACATCTGCAAATATCGTTTACAAGTCTCACAGATCCTATTCTTACTATTTTCTGGGCTTGCTTGAAGGGGCAAGCAAACATTTTGACGATCCCACCAAAATAACGGTAATAAACAAAGGGAAAAGTGACATCGGTGGTGAATTCATTGAAATAGAGATCAAAACCACCAAACCTTATGGGCATTTCCCGAAAATAAAAGGCATGAAATGGCTGTCTTTTGGAATCACGAAAAATATGGGATTAATCTTTACCGTTATCGTTCCGATTGTTATCGGTGTAGTGTCTTGGGTATCTTTCAAATATATACAGCAGACTTGGATCGCTTCCGTTATAACTGCAGGTGTGACATCTGTCTTGTCGTATTTTGGATTCACGTTTGTCAAAAAGGGCCTGAAAGAAACGAAAGCGGGTTTTGAACATTTATATAACAAAAATTATGACACGCCCATCTATTTCCAGGGTGAAAAGAATTTTTCCAACGTTCTTGAATCCTACAACAACGCCCAGATAGAATCAAAAGAATTAATGTCGGGGCTTTCCGGAGATCTTCAGGAAATTCACACATTCAACACCAAGATTTCCGAATCCGCTCATGAAATGGTGGACCTTACCAGTACCATGAGTGAACTGTCCAATCAGGTTGCCAGTACAGCCGTGGACATCAGTAACGACACGGAATCCATATCAGAGGCTGTCAGTACAAATGTGGCCACTTTGAATGATATCGTCGCAAAAGAAACAGACATGGTCAAGGCCTTGGACGATGCAGTAAAATCCATATTGAATTCAGCTGGAAGCGTTGAAAAATCCGCGGATGGGATACAGGATATGAGTGTACAGTTTGATAACCTGGTGTCTGTGGGGAAAAACGTTCAGGATCAGACCAGCACCATCATGGAGATTGCAGATACCGTCACGCAAATTGCCGAGCAAACGAATCTATTGGCATTAAATGCCGCCATTGAAGCTGCAAGAAGCGGGGAAGCCGGTAAAGGTTTTTCAGTCGTTGCCGATGAGATTAGAAAACTGGCTGAGGAAAGCAGGCATTCCGCTGATCAAATTTCCACAACGTTGAAAGATATTTCCACAGGAATCAACACCCTCATCGAAAAGCTCGTAGATCAGTTTGAAAATATGAAGAGTCAATCTGAAAGTTTAAAGGAAAATTCGGAGCAAAACAAAGAATCCAGTAAACACATCTCGGAAATCTCAGGAGAATTAAACGACATCATCCTCAGATTACAAGACGATACAGAAAAACTGGACCAGGTTTCCAGCAGCATCGAAAATCTCCTGGCCATCTCAGAAGAAAGCTCCGCGACGGCAGAGGAAATCAGCGCATCCATCCAGAAGTTCCTATCCGACGTCAAAGAAGTCCTCTCCAGCGTGGATAAAATCGGCAGCTTTATCAACAGCCTAAACGACTATTTTAAGAATATCCAGTTGTAAACGGGAAACTCCACGCT
>CAYOFT010000147.1:0-4668 GCA_964403295.1 uncultured Thermotogaceae bacterium
GGAAGAACAAGAACATTGGCAAAATTCGCGAATCATATTGCCAAAAAACAGCCACAATACAAAGGTGTTTACAGTTGTGAAGATACATATCTTGAAGAATGGATGAAACGTTACCCGGTGGAGGAAGTATGGGGGATCGGACGAAGACTTGCTGCCAAATGTCACCGCTTTAAAATAGATACGGTCTATGATCTAAAAAATGTGGCAATGCACTGGGCCAAAAAATACTTGGATACCGTTGGGACGCGAACGGTTATGGAATTGAGAGGCGAAGAATGTATTCTTTCCACCATTCCTTCCAAGCGTGGAAGTATTATCAGATCCCGATCATTTGATCCTCCTATTGAAGATTTTGAATCTCTTTACAGGAGAATTGGACTGTTTGTGGCAACTGCCGCTGAAAAATTGAGGGAGTACAAGATGTGTACCAAATCTTTCACCATCTTTATCATGTCGTCAAGATTTATCCGAGACAATTATTATGGTTCGGTTCCCGTCTTATTAGACAGGGCAACCGATAACACCGTGGAAATGCTTAAGTTGTCCAGAGAAGCCTTGAGAAAGGTCTATCGTCAAGGTGTTTTGTATAAAAAAGGCGGTGTGGCAATGGGTGATTTGGTTAACAGAGATGCAGTACAAATCCCTTTGAACGATCCGGTTCCAAAATCTTTTCAAGACAAGGCTGAGAAAATTGTCAACGCATTGGATGGGGTCAATTCCAGATTTGGACAAAACATCGTAAAATTGGGAAGTTACGCGATGATCAATAAAACAACGGATAAAAAGGAAAAGATTTCAAAACGTTTCACGACACACTGGTCGGATATACCGGTGGTGAAAGCAAAATAAACAGGAGGGATAACAAGTGAGAAATTTTGTGTTTCAGAACAAAACAAAGATTATATTTGGAAGGGACACGGAAGAAAAGGTTGGAAAAGAGATAAGAAGCCTGGGTAAGAAAAAGGTGCTTTTCCATTACGGTGGCGGGAGTATTAAACGATTTGGTTTATACGATAAAGTTTTAAAACACTTAAATGAAGAGGGAATTGAGTTAGTGGAACTGGGTGGCGTTAAGCCCAACCCATCCTTGAATTTGGTGAAAGAGGGTATCGATCTCTGCAGAAAAGAAAAGGTTGATTTCATTCTTGCCGTTGGCGGAGGAAGCGTAATTGATTCTGCAAAGGCAATTGCCGCAGGAGTTCCTTATGAAGGGGATGTGTGGGATTTTTACGACAATAAAGCCCAAATAAATGAGGCGATGCCTTTAGGTGTGATATTAACGCTTCCAGCAGCCGGAAGTGAGGCTAGTGATGCCAGTGTTATTACAGATGAAGAAAGAAAACTGAAAAGAGGGATGGGAAGCCCTTTAATTCGACCAATCTTCTCGATTTTGAATCCGGAAATAACATTCACTTTACCACCCTACCAAACAGCAGCCGGCATAACGGATATGATGGCTCATATTATGGAACGTTATTTCACACAAGAAAGAAATGTGGATTTAACCGATCACATGTGTGAAGCGGTATTGAAGACGATTATTAAAAACGCTCCACTTGTGTTGGAAAATCCGGAAGACTACAATGCCAGGGCAGAGATCATGTGGGCGGGGACATTGGCCCATAACGGTTTACTTGATACTGGCAGGCTTGGTGATTGGGGTACTCATATGATCGAGCATGAATTAAGCGCTTTATATGATTTGACACATGGTGCGGGATTGGCGATCATTTTTCCCGCATGGATCAGATACGTTTATAAGGCATATCCTGAAAAAATGTTGCGTTTTTTCCATAATGTGTTTGATGTGGAAGCAGTGTTTGACAATCCCCAATATATGATTGAAGAGGGTTTAAAAAGACTGAAGAATTTTTACCGCTCAATTGGAATGCCTGTATCTCTTAAAGATGCGGGAATTGAAGAAAAGAGATTTGAAGAAATGGCTGAAAAATGTACGGTTTTTGGCCCGGTGAGCAATTTTGTCAAGCTGGAAAAATCCGATGTGGTTGAGATATATAAATTAGCTGCAGAATAATTTAATAATAATCAAAAAAGAATGTATAATAATCACGCTGTTTTTAGCAGCGTGATTTTTTGTTAGGGGTGTGATGGTATGGAGTTAAAAGAACAGTTAAAACAATTAGTTGCAAAAGAGGTTATGGCGTATTTAAAATCAGACATGATCATCGGGTTAGGCTCAGGATCAACAATGGTTTATGTCATTGAAGAAATCGGACAAGCTTTAAAAGAAGGAAGATTGAAGAGAATATTTGGTATTCCCACTTCTTTTCAATCTGAAATATTGGGAAGGGAAAATGAGATACAAATTCTTGATTTCAATACGGTTGAAAAAATAGACTTGGCAATCGATGGCGCAGATGAAGTTGATCCGAAGAAATACCTCATAAAAGGTGGGGGTGGTGCTCATACCAGGGAAAAGTATATTGATTATTTTGCGGAAAGATTTATTGTTGTCGCAGATGAGAGTAAAATAGTTCAAAACCTTGGTCAAAAATTTGCCGTACCGGTAGAGGTACTGCCTGAAGCCTACCATTCTGTTCAAAAAAAGCTAACTAATTTGGGAGCTGGTTCACAGATAAGAATGGCTGTAAAAAAAGCCGGTCCTGTGATTACTGATCAGGGTAACTTTATTCTGGATGCGAAGTTTTCTTCTATTGATCACCCGAAACAATTAGAAAAAGATATTAACAATATACCTGGTGTTATTGAAAATGGTATTTTTACAAGAACAGTTGAATCTGTGTTAATAGGAAGTTATTCCGATGGTAAGGCAAAAGTAATTCGGATATAGAACATAATTTAGTATAATCTTTTTAACCAGACAGTGTTTTTATAGAGGAGTGTCGTATTAGGGAGGTTTTCATGGAAAAGGTCAAAGGATATATTGGAGATTTTTTATCAAAAAAATATTATTTATACATATGTGGAATTTTGGTTTTACTTGGTGTAGATTATCTGCAAATTCAAATTCCAATTTACCTCGAACAGTTGATAGATGGTGTCAAGTATTTAAATGATGGGATGGAAGAGATTGTTGGAATTATTAGAGTTATCTTGATGCTTGCTGGTGGGATGTTTGTTCTCCGTTTTTTCTGGCGCTTTTTTATTATTGGAACTTCAAGAAAATTTGAGAGGTATGTTAGAGCAAGTATTTTTAAGAAGCTTTTATCTTTATCACCGGCTTTTTATGACACAACAAAAACCGGTGATATTATGGCGAGAACGACAAACGATTTAAACGCGACCAGGATGATGCTGGCTCAAGGAGTTATCATGTTAACCGATTCCGTTATTCTCGGATCATTGAGTATTTACATGATGATAACCAGAGTAGACCTTCGATTAACCTTAATAGGTATTATTCCCTTGCCGATTTTGGCAATAGTTGCGCTTTCTTATGGGGGGACCATTCATAAACGATTTGAATCGATGCAAAAGGCTTTTTCAAATTTAACTGATACCGTACAAGAAACATTAGATGGAATGCAGGTTGTTAAGAGTTACACCATGGAAAATGAGAGAAGTAACACTTTTTTTGGCAAATGTAAAGATTATTTTCTCAAATCAATGAAATTGATCAAATTATGGGGGACTTTTCTTCCACTCATCGAATTGATGGCTTCCTTTGGAATGGCTTTAACGATTTGGTATGGTGGAAGACTTGTTATTCTCGGAGAGATTTCTTTGGGACAGTTTGTTGCCTTTTCACAATATCTGATGATGCTTGTTTGGCCGATTATTGCTATCGGATGGGTAGTAAATGTTATCCAGAGGGGAAGAGCATCTTATAAACGTATTATGTGGATCGAAAAACAGACTTCAGAAGTAAAAGATCCGCAGGAGGCAAAGAAAGCTGATTTATCAAAAGAAATTAGTGTCAAAGATTTGTCATTCAAGTATCCCGGAAGTGATAAGCAAGTTCTACATCATATTGATCTTCACATTAATCCCGGACAAACGGTTGCTTTTGTAGGAAAAACCGGAAGTGGTAAATCAACCCTTGCAAAATTACTTGTAAAAATGTACTCTGTAAAGAATAATCATATTAATATTGGTAACTATGATATCAACCAGTTAAGAATGAAAGAGATCAGAGAACAAGTAGCTTATGTTCCTCAAGAAACTTTCCTCTTTTCTGCAACTATTACTGAGAACATAGGATTTAGTGTAGATAATTATTCGCAAGAAGATGTAGAACAATATGCCCATTTAGCAGCAGTTCATTCCAACATTCAAGATTTCCCACAAGGATATAAAACGATTGTTGGGGAAAGAGGGGTAACGTTATCCGGTGGACAAAAACAAAGAGTAGCCATAGCAAGGGCTTTGATGAAAAAAACACCGGTTGTCATTTTGGATGATTGTTTAAGTGCTGTCGATACTGAGACTGAATTAAAGATTTTGGATAGTTTGAACGAGGAGATAAAAAACAGAACAACTATTATTATTTCTCATCGACTGAAAGCCGTTTCTAGAGCAGAACAGATATTTGTCTTTGACGAGGGTAAAATTGTGGAAAAAGGAACACATGACGAACTCTTACAATTAAATGGTTCTTATTCCGAGTTATACAAAAAGCAATTGATTGAAGAAGAACTCGAGGGAGAGGATAATAATGGCTGAACATAAAGATTATCGATTAGAGAG
>CAYOFT010000148.1:0-4657 GCA_964403295.1 uncultured Thermotogaceae bacterium
CATCAATGAGTTTGTCACATGGCTTGAACAATTTATCATTGTTGAAGATGAAGGCGGACAAAAATTAGATGCACAGGTAGATCCACGCAACATTGCATTATACGTTAGTTCCTTGGAAGAAATGAACAACAATTTAACCAATCAGGAAACAATTCTGAAAAACTTCCAATCAGTAGCCGAGGAAACACCTGATGAGTATATATCCATGAATGTTGAGCAGCTTGACAACCTTCACGAAGTAAAAGAAGAAGAAAAGTTGAGCCTTGAAGACGAAGTCGTTATGATAGAAGAGAAAATGGCAGAGAACGGTAATGCGACAGAAACAGCCGACAATCAGGCCTATCTTGAAAATCTCAATCAACAATTGAGTACCAAAAAGACTGAAATGAATGGTATTGAAGCTGAAATCAGTAAAATTGAAAATGCTAAAAAATATCATGACTTAGTGGAACAATTGGCAGAAGAAAATATACAACCGGCACAAGTGGACGAAGTCATAGCAGAGTTGCAAGAAGAGATAGACTCAAATGAAGCAAGGATTGTGGAAGGATTGCATATCCTTTATGAAACCAACACCACATCCAAACAAGTGGTAAATATGCTGAGACAATATGAACCGGACAATTCTGAAGTTGCATTAAAGTGGTTCCAACAGCAGATAGATCAATATATGATGTATTTAAACGATGAAGAAATTTTCAGGCAATACAGAATGATTCTTGAGCCTCAATTGTTACAGTATCAGCTTGGACTTGCCAAAATTGCACAATCCGAAGAACAACCGGTTGAAAGAAGGGTCAGTGCCTATGAGACGTTGCTCAATTTGATGGAAAAATGGGGCAAATACGAAGAAGAAGTAATATACCTGAAAGAATTACAGGAACTGCAACCCGATTACCCGGACATTGATTTGATTATTCAACAGGTAGAGGAAACCATAGAGCAGCAAAAGGCTGAACAGGAAACGATCGGCACGATGGAAACAACTGAGTCAACATCAACTCAGTAAACTTAAATAAAAAAAGAGAGCCGAAAGGCTCTCTTTGATTTTTTGGCTGGGGCGGAGAGACTCGAACTCCCGAATGTCGGATCCAAATTCCGATGCCTTACCAACTTGGCTACGCCCCAACTCTGTTTGGTATTTTGCAATATCAAACACCGGTTGATATTCTACTATATTGAACTGAAAAAGTCAAGCCAAAATTGGAAGAAAAAAAAGGTCATGGAAACACAATAGAAATTCTTGGATCAGAGGCGATAAATGATGATAAATATTCAAATCTTGAACAATGGCAAAGAGCTAACCTTTGAAAAGACCGTTAAAGTGGAAGAAATACTGAATAAATCAGGCTTTAAACCTGAAAGACCGGTTTTGGGAGCGAAAGTCAACAATCGTTTACGAGAACTGAAAAACGATGTATATACCGATGCTCAGGTTCAGTTTATTGACATTACCCATTCTGATGGAGTTCGAATGGTTCAGAGGGGATTGATTTTTACCCTTTATATTGCTGCAAAAGAACTATTTCCAAACCGGAAATTAAAAGTACTCCACTCAGTTGAAAACGGCCTTTATTGTGAATTGGGAAGTTGGGTTCAAAACTCTGAGATTGAACAGCTAAAGAAGAGAATGGAAGACCTAATTGAAGCCGATCTCCCATTTACCAAACACAAATTGGACAAAAGACTGGCGATTATGAAATTTGAGGAGAATGGAGACCTTGAAAAGGTTAGATTGTTCCGATTCCGAAAAAAGAGCACGGTCAATGTCTACAAATGTGGTGATTTGAATTATATAAACTACTTTTACGGGTACATGCCTCCCGGAACAGGAAGTCTAAAGCCATTTGATCTGGAAGTTTATGGACAGGGCTTTTTGCTCCTTACGGCAACGCAACAGTCTCCGGATTCTTTACCGATACGCAATCAATTACAAAAATTTTCTCAGGTTTTTTTACAGTACCAACGATGGGGAGAAATACTTGGGATTGAAACTGTCGGTGATTTAAATGAAAAGATAGCTGAAGGGAAGATCAAAGATATCATCCTTATGTCTGAAGCCCTTCACGCCAAAAAGATCACGAATATGGCAGAGGAAATATCCAAAAACTTGGAAAAAAGAGTTATCCTGATTGCCGGACCGTCTTCATCCGGTAAAACAACAACGGCCAAACGATTGAAATTGCAGTTGATGGCCGAAGGACTTAAACCCGTCACCATCTCCCTGGATGATTATTTTGTGGACCGTGAGAAAACGCCAAAAGATGAACAGGGAAATTACAATTTTGAATCAATAGATGCTCTGAATTTGGAATTGTTCAACAACCATCTCCTTGATTTACTGGATGGGAGAGCAGTACAAATTCCCAGATTCGATTTTGTGAAAGGGAAAGGTTTATTAACCGGAGAACGATTCAAAATCTCAAAAGAACAACCCTTAATCATCGAAGGGATTCATGGATTGAATGAAAAATTGACACAAAGCATTCCAAGAGAATGGAAATTCAAGATTTATGTGAGTGCCTTGACGCAATTGAGCATTGATGATGTGAACAGAATTCCTACAACGGATACCCGATTAATCAGAAGAATTGTCAGGGATAACAGCACAAGAGGGCATTCAGCCATTAAAACGATAAGGATGTGGCAATCTGTCAGAAAAGGTGAAACGCAGTATATCTTCCCATTTCAGGAAGAAGCTGATTACATGTTTTCATCCGCTCTGGTTTATGAATTAGCCGTTTTGAAAATGTATGCCGAACAACTTCTGGTACAGATTGAAGATGAATGCGAAGAAAACATTGAATCCAAGAGACTCTTAAAATTTCTGGAGTATTTCCTGCCAATTACAAACACCAGATTTATACCCAAAAATTCCATTATCAGGGAATTTATTGGAGGAAGTGTATTTGAGTATTGACATGAATGATAAAGACAGATCAGCATATGATAAAATGATTATGACAAGGTTAAAGAAAATAGAAGGTCAGATCAGAGGGATTCAAAAAATGATTGATGATCAAAGAGATTGCTCCGATATACTGATGCAGATGTCAGCTGTCAAATCAGCCTTAAAAAAAACCAATTATCTGATCTTAAAACGATATGCAAACACTTGTTTAAAAGATCTTTCCAATTCAAGCGAATCCAAAATGGAAGATTTTTTAATTACCATGAACGAATTTTTATCGGAAATAGACGATGAAGTCGATAATATCAGCGGAGGTGCAAACAATGAAAAGAACACTTAAAACAATATTTCTGGTTGTTATGATGCTGCTCATACTCACCACTTCCTGGACACTTTTTGCTCAGACGGAAGAATTTAATGTGTATGACAAGCTGAAACCATTTTTTGAATCACTTTATTTTATAGAAAATGAATTTTATGAAAAAGAGGAAATTAACTATGATGATCTTGTCAATTCAAGTGTAAGAGGGCTTATTGGAGGACTTGAAGATCGATTCAGTTATTACCTTACTGCGGAGGATGTTGCTGAAAGCAATATTGAGCAGGAGGGGAAATACGGTGGGATAGGGACGGAAGTAACCTATAATGCACACCTTCAAGTGATCGAGGTTGTTGCCCCCATGTTTGGGACACCTGCTTACAAGGCTGGAATCAAAGCCGGTGATTTGATTATTACCATCAATGCCAGTCCAGTTGAGGATATGACCTACATGGAAGCCGTGAACAATCTACGGGGTATTCCGGGAACGGTAGTGGATCTGGAAGTTGTAAGAGAACCTGTTGGAATATTAGAATTCAGTATTGAAAGAGCAGAGATAAAAACCGCAATGGTTCAGTACGGTTTGGTTGAATACCAAAGCATTAAAGCAGGCTACGTCAGAATCAACAACTTCTTCAAGAACACCAGTACAGAACTCAGAAAAGCATTAAATGACCTGTATGAGCAGGGAATGCAATCGTTAGTGCTTGATTTGAGAAATAATCCGGGTGGCTATTTGACACAGGCCATACTTGTTGCATCCATGTTTGTTGATTCAGGTGAAGTTATCGTTACAACGAAATCGGCAGATAATTTTATCAATACATATCGGTCATTGGGTAATGAATTTGAAGATATTCCCATGATGGTCTTAATAAACGGCGGCAGTGCTTCTTCTTCCGAAATATTGGCCGGTGCATTAAAAGATTACAATCTGGCGACTTTGGTGGGTGAAAAATCCTTTGGAAAAGCTGCCGTTCAAACCCTATTCCCTCTCTCAAATGATGGTGAATTGTGGTTAACAACGGCTCATTATTTCACACCCAATGGGAATGACATTCATATTGTAGGAATTGATCCAGATATTTTGGTTGAACATGAACCTCCTGAACAAACAGAAGAGGAAATGGATCATACAAGTGACAGTACCCGATTTGTCATTGATGTCAATCCTGAAAAGGACAACCAATTAAAAACAGTATTGGATCTTTTTGTAGAACAATTTGCCATGGGGGTTGATGGAGGTCAGTACAAATAAAGGATGATCAAGGCACTTTTCTGTATACTTTCTGTAGTTTTCGGTATATACGCCCTTTTTTTGGGGATTCAATCACTGGAAAATTTCCAGTGGCGTATTGATTCCACTGAATTACAGTACACAGAACCACCATTTATAGCAAAGAAAGAATCAGTAGAAAATATATTTG
>CAYOFT010000149.1:0-4631 GCA_964403295.1 uncultured Thermotogaceae bacterium
TTTATACGTTTCTACCAAGAAATCTCTAATCTTCCAAATATTATCGATATCACAAATTTTTGATTGATACATATGATCACCACAGTGTAATTATGCATTATTATGAGGATTAAAAAGCTTCCAACAGAATAAGCAAAAAGTAATTTGAGCAGGGCAAAAAAACAAAGTAAAGTGTCTGCCTATATTTTGGGCGAATGGATTGTGAGTCATGTTTGTTGTAATCATGACGAAACCACTTGCCAGCCGTATTGGTTGGGACAACACAAGCTGTTTTCAAAAATCGAATGTGATTTGGTTTCTTCCGTTCTTTTTACTTTCGTACATGAGCTTGTCTGCTCTTTCAACAATGATGTCGAGGGTATCGTTGTCTCTTACTACAGTGGCACCTATGGAAGCGGTGACGGAAATCAGTTGTGTGGAATCACGTTCTGAGATAAAGCTTTTTTCGATAAGCAATCTTAGCCTTTGAACTACTTTTTTCAAGATATCCGGTTCTATTTCAGTAAAAACCGCTACGAATTCTTCTCCACCCCATCTGCCCACCATATCTGTATCCCTTATATTATTCAACAGTGTGTTACTCACCATTTGAAGGACTCTGTCACCGGTTTCATGGGAATAGTTGTCGTTGATACTTTTGAAGTGGTCAATATCGATAAAAATCAACCCAAAATTCATGTCGTAGTTTTTATAAAGATCAACCAGCATCTTTATTTTATCTTTCATAAATCTTCGGTTGGCAATACCGCACAGTTCATCGTTTGAAGCGAGTTTTTCCAGTTCCAGCAGCCGTTTTTCAATGTCTTCGGGAAATTTCTCGTCGGTGAAGACCTCCACACCACCTTCTACTTCTCCTGTTACGGGATTTTGCATGGGGATGGTCTTGATGTTAACGGGTACACGATGGCCTTTTTTGTGATGCAAATATACTTTTCCTGCAAACTTCTCCAAGGTTTGGATGGTTTTTGCCAGGGGGCACATTCCGGTACACAAATTGTTCCCCTGGTCGTCTACATGGACCAACAGGTTATCATAACAATGGGTGCCAACAACCTCTTCTGAAGAATAACCCGTTATCCTTTCCGCAGATTGATTCCAATAGGTAATCTGTCGATTGTTATCGACAAAATACACGCCTTCATGCAATTCTTCCAGCAGGTTTTTATAGAAATCGTTAGTTTCCATGGGCATCATCTCCTTGTTAAATTATAGCACGAGATGAGTGGTTTGATGCCTGTTCAATTTTATTCAACAAAATGTTCACTGAAAATTTATCACGATTTGTGTATTTTCGCTTGACATATAATGTATTATGTGATAAGCTATCAATGTACCCACGTTATGTGACTAAACATGAAACTAAATTCCTTATCGTGGAGATCTAACAAAAAGGAGGTGACATCATGGCTATCGGAGATACTTCAACAATGGATCTGGAAACAAAGCGATTGAAGATCATCCTGGATACCGGTGTGGTGGGAGAAAACCCGGTTTTGAAGAGAGTGTATATCCCTATTAACGCTGCAACAACCATGCAGGAAGCTTATGATATGGCATACGCTTTTGCGGAATTCTCTTCCTATTCCCTGTACGGAATAGAAATCAACGTCACACAGTCTCTTGGACCCATCAACTGATGAGATTTTAAATCATTTAGAAAGGAGGTGACATCATGGCCAAAACACTCAATCTTATTTTTACCAAAGCAGACGGTGTTGGCAGGAAAACCGTAAAAATCCCTGAACCGCCAGCGGATATCAACACACAGTCCATTGAGATCGAGAACTATATGACAACTTATGCCGAGGGAAAAGTAGTAGATTATCCCGTATTTGACGAAGCACATGTTGTTGATACGACTTCAACGGAATTGATTGACTTGATTGATTAAAGTGGATCCCACCCGGGGCTGCCACCCCGGGATGGGTTTTATTGCCTGTAAGGAGGTGAAAAATGCAGCTTGAAAAAACCGGTTTCACCATTTGGAAAATCGTTGTTTTGCTCTCATCAATTATAACACAGGTTGAAAATTCAAATTTGTCCGGGGATCAAAA
Organism: uncultured Thermotogaceae bacterium; assembly: GCA_964403295.1. Taxonomy (GTDB): domain Bacteria; phylum Thermotogota; class Thermotogae; order MWEM01; family MWEM01; genus JASUTC01. Next base: position 2,055 of record CAYOFT010000149.1, read on the forward strand.
GAAGCAAACGGTCATCAGTGAGATAACGGCTTTTCTCAGACCCTTTAACCTGCCCATACCTGAGTTCGTTATGTCCACTTTGCTGTCTCCGTTAATCGATTTGATTGTAGAGCATTTCAACCTGGAAGGGATTTTCCAGCATTCATAAGCTTTTTAACTATCTGGGGCTTTTTTAAAAGCCCCTTTTTTGTTGGGGATTTTATTTTGGTAATTGTTTTTCATTTTCTTGCGTCTTTTATTATAGATACCAATTTGACCAAATTGAAATGAAGCAAGCGATAAGATACAGGTTACTTCATTAAAGTATCCCCCTTTATTGAAAACGATACACGCCTCTCTTCAAAGGCATCGAAAGAATAATTCGATGCCTTTTCTTAATGAATTTTATGATAAAATCGAAATCAGGAGATGATAACATGCTGATTGATTTTCACACCCACACTACAGCCTCAGACGGAACGCTTACCCCGGGGCAACTGGTGGCTGAAATAAAAAACAATGCAATTGCCTGTTTTTCAATCACCGATCATGACACGATTGAGGGTGTAAAGGCGGTTAAACATATCCCGAAAGGGACCACCTTTATCACAGGCGTGGAGATTAGTGCGGAGTTTCCTAAAACCCTGCATATTCTCGGTTATGGATTTGACACGTTACACGCTGAGTTGAATGACGCGTTAAATCAACTACAGGCTTTCAGGAAGAACAGAAACACCAAAATGCTTCAAAAAATGGAAAACCTGGGTTTTACAATATCCATGGAAGAATTAATTCAAGAAGCGGGCAGTGACCTGGTGGGACGCCCCCACTTTGCCAATCTGATGCTGCGAAAGGGCTATGTGCGTTCTTATCAGGAGGCATTCGACAATTATTTGAAAAAAGGCGCTCCTTTGTATTTGAACAAAAAACGCTTTGAGCCTGACAAGGCCATTGAACTGATTCACAAGGCCGGCGGGATTGCCGTGATGGCTCATCCCTATCAGACAAAGCTGGAGGGGGATGCTTTGGAGAATCTTGTCAAAGAACTTGTCTCTTATGGCTTGGACGGTATTGAGGTCTTTTACTCCCAGCACACACCGGAACAAGTACGACAATATAAAGAATATGCAGCTAAATACAATCTTATAGCCACAGCCGGCTCAGATTTTCACGGAGCCAACAAGCCGGATATTCCCTTGGGCATAACAGTTTCAGAAGTCGACATTGCTGACTTTTTATCATTTGTGAAAGAAAAAGCGGTTGAAAAAAAATAAAAAAGTGGAAAAGGCCAAATGATGAAAGACAATTTATTTTATGACAACCAATTTCCCTGAGATTAAAATGGGTACCCACAAGGGGCACCCCTACGGTTGTTCTTGGATCTCTACTATTTGTCTTATATTCGATTTTTTGTAGGGGCATCCCTTGTGGGTGCCCTATATGACACTGAAATACGAAAATGGAATGGCAGCTTTGAAATATAGTATTTCTGTATCGTACCTATATTTTATGCTCCCGCTATTAGAACTTTGTTTTCATAACTATTTGTACCTTGAGTAGAGCGAAAGGAATGGTTAAAAATGGATAATCATATCGTCTGGCAGGATACAAAAGTCACATTGAGTGACAGAGAATTACTGATGAGGCAAAAGGGACTGATTATCTGGTTCACCGGCTTGTCAGGATCTGGAAAATCCACCATTGCAGTGGAATTGGAGAAAAGACTGCATCAAAAGGGATTTTTCACGTATTTATTGGATGGCGATAACATCCGTCATGGCTTAAACAGCAACCTGTCATTTACACCCCAAGACCGTGAAGAAAACATCCGAAGAATCGGTGAGGTCGCCTGTTTGTTTTTAGATGCGGGACTGATTACTATCGCTTCTTTTATCTCCCCCTATCAAAAAGACAGAGATCGAATCCGGGAAAAGGCAGGAAAAGGTAGATTTATCGAAGTCTTTGTAGATTGCCCCTTGCAGGTGTGTGAACAGCGGGATGTGAAGGGATTATACAAAATGGCAAGAGAGGGAAAAATCACAGACTTTACGGGCATCAGTGCTCCTTACGAGAAGCCTGAAAACCCCGAAATCACAGTGAATTCGTCAATGGATACGGTTGAGGAAAGCATTGAAAAGATTTTTGAATATATCAATAAAAAATGTAACAACTGATGATACAAAACGGGAGTCTTTATTGGAGGCTCCCGTTTTCTTTATTCTTCCTATTTGTTTAACAATTATCGGGTCGTCAAAATCATCTGATAAGGATCTACACTTCCCCTTGCATCTCCATGATTCATGACTTCCATGTAATACCACCCGGGCTCTTTGATAGCTGCCGTGAAATCCAGGTCTTTTCCTATGTCTTCCGCTACTTGCCAACTATATATGGTTGCATTATCAGCGTTGATGAGGCGTGTGGACATCCTTAATAATCCGGTAGATGTGAAGCTGACCATTAGATCACAGGGATTGTTGACCCAAAATTTATAGTAATCCCGGTCCCGTCTTGGGAATATGGTGGCGTTGACGAATTGATTCATTCCTATTTCAGTGGCTTGTGCAAATGAGGGATTGGGTTCATTGAGATCAACAG
>CAYOFT010000150.1:0-4602 GCA_964403295.1 uncultured Thermotogaceae bacterium
TCATCAGTTTATCCATCTTTTCCATGTTTTTAAGCATTCTGATGATCTATTTCTCCGCAAGGTATGGTAAAAAAAGAAAAAAGGCAATTTCTTGAAAATTATTGTATACTAAAATAATGAGTGGATATATATTTTTAATGGTTTCAGTAAAATTCAATTTAGAAAAGGTGGCGAGATTATGAAAAGAAATTACCTGTTCCTCATATTCATTTTTTTAACGATTACTTTTGTGTTTTCCCAAACGCCTGATTTACAGGTTCAACTGGATGAATTCAAACAGTATATCATTGAAATGAAAGAAGCCTGGAACATCCCGGGAATGGCTGTGGGAATTGTGGAAGATGATGAAGTGATTTTCATGGAAACCTTTGGCACTTTATCTGAAAAGGGAGAAATTCCGGTGAATGAACACACAACATTCCAAATTGGCTCTACTTCAAAGGCCTTCACAGCCACACTGATGGCCATGTTGGAAGAAAGCGGTGAAATTTCATGGGATGACCGGGTGAGAGATCACTATCCTGAGTTCCAAATGGCGGATCCCTGGGTGAGTGAAAATATGCGTCTACACGATCTCATGGCACAACACAGCGGCATGTACCCTTACGTTGGGGATATGGCAGTCATATTTGGATTCGGTAGAGATTATATCCTTGACAAGCTCAAATACATGGAACCACTCTTTCAATTTCGTAAAGACTTTACATATGTGAATACGCTTTTTCTGGTTTCAGAAGTAATCCTGGAAGATAAACACGGCAAAACTTTTGGAGAAATCATGCATGACAAGATATTCAACCCTCTATCTATGAACGATACAACCATCAGCTATAAAGACCACCTTCAAAGAAAAAATAAAACCATCACTCATGTTTTTACAATCGAAGATGTTGACGGTAAAAATGAAATCGTTGTATCCCCCTTAAATCCATTAGAGAAACAGTTTGAATGGTCTTACATCTACGCACCTGCAGGGGGAATTGATTCAAGCATCAGTGATATGGTGAAATGGCTTTCATTGAATATGAACCATGGTAAATATCAGGAAAAGAGACTTATTTCAGAAGAAGCATTGGCATTCCTCTATAAACCTACCACGATATTAACGGCATCAAATGAAGGCGATCTATTTGCTTACTGCCAGGGTTGGGTTTATCAGGATTTTCTATCTTATCCCATGTATTGGCACAACGGCAGCACTATTGGTTCAAAAACCATGATCGCCTTTATCCCAAAATTGGATATTGGTATCGTTGTCCTGAGCAATTTAGGAGACACCAATTTACCGGATGATTTGGCAAAGGACTTTTTCGAATCGTATATCACTGATCAATTAGGAAACAGAGCAAAAACAGATCTTGATGCCATGCTAAACAGTACTGAAAAAGAAGAAAAATATACGCCCGAACAATATTCAGACCCTCAGGAATTATCTTCTTACACGGGCACATATCATAACAACCTGTATGGAACAGTAACCGTTGAAGCAAATGAAGACAAACTTGTCATGTACATGGGTCCACTTGACGATCCATTTACTCTTCAACATCTCAACAGAGACTCCTTTAATGTTTTGTACAACCGTTGTGGCATAACATCAATCGGTGTGGCAACCTTTAAAATTGACATATATGGTGAAGCTGAATCTTTCTCAATTGATAGTTTTGCTTCAGAGGGTACCGGTGATTTTAAAAGAATGGAAGAAAATGAGTAGTACACTGCGCGTTTTCATAAAAGTTTTACAGTAGAAGAACCAACTGACCGGTTGACAGGTAGAATACTACTTGTTTTATCATGATTATGTCATTCAAAAAGGAGGGATAATCATGATGAAAAAGATATTCAACCTGAAAAAGAAAACGACTCCTACCGCTAAAGAACTATACAACGAGAACAAACAGAACTATTTCATGTTCAGATGCTACTAATAACGCTTCACTCATAATAACTTAACTCATTAACTTGACAAAACAGTGAGATATCACGCTACTAACGGAGAGGGGAAACCCTCTCCTTCTGCTTATAAAACATATTTTTTACCGGTAAATATTCAAGAACAATCAAAAATCAGAGAATTCTTTCAAAACCAGTCGATTTTTTCAAATAGATTCAGATAAACCCCATTCTTCACTTCTCAATCCATATAATCGGATTTGGTTTATGAAAAGAATTCGCGTATTATTCAGTTAAACGATTAACTAAACGTTTAACTATACGATTAACACAAGGAGTGAAATCATGAGACTGAGTATGAAAGATGTGGCAAAAGCTGCTGGGGTTTCTGTTGCAACCGTTTCCAACGCACTATCAGGGAAAAAATATGTCAGTCCGAAATTAAAAGATACGGTTATGCAAACCATTGAAGAATTAGGTTACAAACCCAGCAAGATCGCTCAAAATTTGAAGCAAAACAGAACCTATTTCATCGGTCTCATGATTCCGGATATAACAAACCCTTACTTTGCTGAAATTGCAAGGGGCATTGAAAAAGTATGTCTTGAAAATGATTTTCAATTTTTCCTCACCAACACCGACGGAGAAATCAAACAAGAACGAAAAATTTTAGATACCTTTCTCTCCCAGCGTGTGGAAGGAGTCATCAACGTGGCTCCCAGAATGTCAGAAAATGAGATAAAAGACAATATACAGGATACCCCAACTGTAATTTTAGACCGAAAAGTCAGCCTCATCGAACCCTTTTTGGATAGCATTTACATGTGTAATGAAAAAGGCGCTAAACAAGTTGCTGAACATTTTCTCGAGAAAGGCTATAAGAATTTCGCCTGTATCGCCGGTCCTCAAGAAGTTTCACCTGCCAGAAAGAGGCTAAAGGGATTTACAGATCGTTTACAAGATGCCGGAATTCCAAAAGAACGTATCAAGACTTATTTCGGAGATTTTAAATACGACAGCGGTTACACACTATCGAAAAAACTCATCGATGAAAACGATCTTCCCTTAGCCTTATTCGCTTGCAACGATCTAATGGCATGGGGTGCTTTAGAAGCTCTAAAAGAAAGGGACATCAAGATCCCCGAAGAAATCGCCATCATCGGCTACGATAATATTTTTATTTCAAGACTGGTTGTCCCTGCATTAACAACGGTAGACCAGTACAAATACGAAGCAGGGGTACAGGCAATGAACGCATTATTAAAGAAAATCCAGGAGATCAATGACGATAAAGAACCCATTCATAATGTAATTGAACTGAAGACACAATTAATCATTAGACAATCAGCATAAAGGAGGAATTAGCATGAAAACAAAGGGAATTTTACACAATGATTTGGCGAGAGCCGTTGCAAGATTAGGACATGGAGACATGATCGTGATAACAGACAGGGGATTTCCATTCCCGCGCCATGAAAAAACAGAATGTATCGATGTTTCTGTTGGGAGAGGGTTACCCGCATTTACAGATGTTGTCAAAGTGGTTCTGGAAGAACTTGAAATCGAAAAGGTCATCATAGCCGATGAAACAAAAACAGTCAGTCCAAAGGTTTATGAGGAACTTAAAGGAATCATCAACTCTATTAAAAACAAAGGAAATGACATTGTTGAAGAAAATATTCCCCATCCGGATTTCAAACATATGGTATTAAACGGCTCATTAGAAGGCAAAGAAATGAAAGTGTTTGTTAAAACGGGAGAATTTACACCCTATGCAAATATCATACTCGTTTCGGGAGTGGACTTTTAAGGCGTGGTTGTTATGAATGAAAAAAATCATCTGGAGAGTATCTTTCAAAACAAAAAACCGATTATTGGAATGATTCATTTAAGACCTTTACCCGGCTCTCCACTTTACGATCCAAATACATGTGATTTTCAAAAAGTGCTAGATATCGCTCTTAAGGAAGCAACAATACTTAAAGAAGAAGGCGTTGACGGCCTTCAAGTTGAAAACATCTGGGATTATCCGTACCTACCCGGTGAAAAGATCGGATACGAAACCGTTGCATCTCTCTCCATCGCAGCATTAGAAGTCAGAAAAGAGACCAGCCTCCCCGTTGGTATCAACTGCCATCTGAACGGAGGAGATGCAGCCCTTTCGGCCGCTGTGGCATCCGGCGCAAAATGGATAAGAGTCTTTGAGTGGGTAAACGCCTATGTCTCGCATACGGGAATCACTGAAGGGATTGGCTATCATCTGGCCAGAAGACGTTCTTTTTTAAGGGCTCAAGATGTTCGATTTTTTTGTGATGTTCACGTTAAACACGGTAGCCATTACATCATCTCAGACCGCTCCGTTGAAGAACAGGCCTTTGACGCAGAATCCGAAGGGGCAGAAGTATTAATCTGTACGGGATTTGAAACCGGTATAGCACCTACCCCGGACAGAATTGTCTCATTTAAGAAAAGCACTTCCCTGCCGGTCATTCTGGGCAGTGGGATCAATGCAGAAAACGCCTATGCATTACTCAACATTTCAGATGGCGCCATTGTAGGAAGTTCCTTCAAAAAAGACGGTAAATGGAAAAATCAAGTGGAAAGAAGCAAAGTCAAAGCGTTTATGGAGATTGTACAAAAACTGAGGGAGGATTCCGATGATTGATTATTCTTTTTCAAACGAAATCATATGTCTGGGAAGCGTGAATA
>CAYOFT010000151.1:0-4591 GCA_964403295.1 uncultured Thermotogaceae bacterium
GTTATACGTTGTATGCTGAACTGGGGGTAATCAATATCTTTAGTTTGGGAGTTACGCGGGTTTTATAAACAGTAAGTTTATGAATATAAAAGTGTATAATTTTTTGATTTTAGGATAGTTAAAGGGTGTATAATAAAAGTTATCTAAGGAGGTGAGTTAAAGTGAAAAGTAAAAAATTCAATTTATCGCTTTTTCTTGTTTCGATACTCATTCTCTTCGTTTTTTGCAGTTGTTCTGTTACAGTCGATATTTTTGGAACAAAATACAACATCACCATTCATAACAATGTCTGTCCAAGTATAGTTGTCAGTTTGAACGGTGGGGCATCAACAGTTTCCGTTGCTTCCAGTGGTCAAGTAACTTTGAATCTCCTGGAAGGAACACAGATCATGGTTCATGTTTTAGGTAACCCGGCCCAAAAATTTGCAATCGATGATGTAACCGGTGTCTATACGTTCACATTAGATGGCGAGGGATATACCTTGTTTGCAGAATATGGGCTTTTTAATACCTATAGCTTGGCAGTGACTCGCGTTCTATAATTGATGTTCTTACAGAAAAAGAACCTTGGCAGCTGATTCAGCTTCGTTTCTTGTGGTGTAACAATCCACCACATAAAGATTTTTATACCTGATCCCCCTCTCGATGATCAGTGCGAATCCCTTTTCGCCTTGTTCAATGAAAAAATCATCAATTTCATCCAGGGGGATGGGTTCATACAATCCATTGGATTGATATTGACTAAAACTGTCATCTCTTTCATAGAGATAGCCTACAACACACTTTTTCTTTTTATGAACTAATAACTTCATCTAAACACCTCGGGTTTTAAAACCCCAAATGCTTCCCTGACTATTATACATGAAAATTCCAGCTCCCCAACGCACGTTTTTACAAAACGCGATGAGAGACAATTTTGATCAGTTTTATTGTAGTTCGCCTTCACAAAACAATGTTGAAAATCGAATAAAAGTAGTGTATAGTATCTTCAGGTATACTTTTTACTTATATGTTAATTATATTAAATATTAAACAACGAAAGGGTGATGGGGTTGAAAAAAAGTTTGTTTGGTTTTTTGATATGTATTGCGATTTGTTTTATCTTTGTTTCGTGTGGGGGAGCCCCAGCGGTTCCTGGAGAAGAGATCATTGATATCTCAAACAACGAGGTGCTTGATGAATATGTTGACATTGGTGGTTCTGCTACCCCATCGCTTTATTTAAATCAGGATAACCCCTTGGAATTACCACCGTTTTCAGCGTTGCTGATACTGAATTTTTTACAATCCGAAACATCTGTATTTACAGTTGAATTTCTGGGAGAACAATACCAAAAGGATTTTGGAACACTGGAAATTGATATTTCGAATGTGGGTGAAGGTTGTTATCCTTTGACAATAATCACCGGTGCAAAGTCTTCAAGCAGAAATCATCAGACACAGATTTGGGTTGAGATTGACAATGGCATTGCATTACCGGATGCGGATTTGACCTGGTTGGAAAAAAACACTGTTGAATGCTCACTTTTTTGGGAAACTGAAGACACTGAAAATGCAACCATTGGAATATACTTAAGGACACAGGAAGCAAGTGAAGGGGTACTTAAAACCATCACAGAACTCATTCCAAATGTTGATAATCTTGTGGAATTAACCGGACTGGAAGCAGGACAAAGCTATCAATTGGGTTTAAGAAGAAACGGAGAGCCTGAAACAAACTGGCTCATCTCTTTTAAAACCTTTAAAAATTTTGAAGACGGGTTGCAGCTTTTTTATTGGCTTGATTTAACAAAACCGGAAACCCATCATGTTGACGTGACAGTTTTTGGATATTATCAGGATATTCGCTCATTGTCTTTAGATAATTCAGGCTATCATACCCATGGAGGGATGGCCCATGGTTCCAATTTTGTTTGTATTGCTGAGCCGGGTATTTCTCTTACAATGCAAAATGACAATAAAGAAGCGGTTTTTGATTTATACGGAAATGACGAAGGTTATTTTGCGTTTTCTTACGATTCAAATAAAGAAGCCATTGAAACGGAGAATCACGGTGTTCAGGGGTATTTTGGAGAAGACTATCTCATAACTTCACATGAACAGTTGTTGTATGGACCTGCAAACACCATTGATGATTATCTTTCTCAAACTTCCAGGGCAATCGGATTCGATGCCGGAATGTATTTAAAACACAAAGCCGAATGGAACACCAAAACAGGTTGGCAGTCATCAGAACTCAATCTTTATCAACTGCCTGTAACATTCGATCATTGTTTATCGGAATTCTTCAGAGCGGCAAATATCTATGCCTATAAAGCATCCGAATTTAAAGAACAAACCCTTGTATACGGTGATTCGTTCCTGAATATCATCCTTTCAAAAGATTTGGCTGATGCTTATTTTGATGATATTCAACTGATTTATGAAAAACTCATGGAAATCTGGGGAGCTGAAATGCCGATAGAGGAATATACCCTCATCCTTCCTGAGTCACCCTCGCCCGATAAAAACATCTATGCCGGAGAATGGTCTACCGGCCAGGGTTTTTCTACGAATTGGGGGATTATCGGTGAGATGTTGATACATCAAATGTACCATGTCTGGAATGCCTGGGCAGTGGGAATACCATGGGATCATTCAAGTGGTTTTAATCATGCCTTTTGGAATGAAGGATTTAACGAGTACTACGATGATAAAATTTTAACTTTGCTGAATTTTGAAACAACACAGATCGAGGATCATCAGTGGCTCCAGGGCTGGTACAACCAATATGCTGCCATAAGAGGAACTACAGATGATCTCAATTTGCTCAATGCAGAGGGAGACCTTCCTAATGGCTTGGAGTATTATAAAGGGGCGGTTTATGCCTTTGCGCTTAATCAGGAGATTTCTGACAGAAGTCAAGGAGAATACAACCTTGATGATCTCTTGAAAGCTATGTGGGAGCAATATGCTGAAAATGGGATCATGGCTTCATATGAGAAAATGCTGGAATTTTTTGACGGGATTATCGATGATGGTATGAGGGATTGGGCTGAGGCTTATTTGGGAAACAACGAACCCCTCTACCTCTATGAATTTGAAGAAAATCCCCCGCTTTTTGCAGTTAATAATCCTTATCCAACGACAAGAAGTACAGATGTTTCACAAACAGTGACGCTTACCTGGGAAGATGCTGATCGTGCTGATTACAACTTAAACTACGATGTCTTTATCGGAGAGCTGTTTGCCACTGATTTACCAATAGAGGCTGTGTATACCGGATTGTCCAATCCTTCACAGGAAGTTTCATTAAAGGCAAATACGCAGTATATCTGGCGTGTGAAAGCCTATGATGGAGAGGGCAATGCATACATCTCGCCGGTATGGTTTTTTACTACCGGCGAAGATGAACCGGAAGAACCTTTCCTGACCGATGTCACGATTGCAGAGGCAAAGACTATTATCCAAGATAATGAGGGCAATGAAAATTTCATCATCATCGATGTGAGAACCCCTTCCGAATACAACAATGGACACATTGAAAATGCCGTTAATGTGAATTATTATGATGATTTTGAAACGAATATCGGTGCCTTTGATAGAAATAAAACCTATCTGGTTTATTGTGGTTCGGGAGCAAGAAGCAGAAATGCCGTCAACAAGATGTACAATGAAATGGGATTTACCAAGATATATCATATGTATCAAGGCTACAGTAATTGGTGATCATTTAACCAAAATACTACCAACATTCAAATCGTCCGGAAAGAAGTTTAAAAACTCTCTGTGAGACCCATCTCTTTTCATCCGGGCGATTTTATATGTTCCTTTAAGTATGGTGAAGTAAATCCATTCTCCTTTGGAATCATAAACGGGAAATCGATCAGTTGTAGAATAAAAAGGTGTGATTTTCTTTACTTCTTTTGATGAGATGTTGATACTGAAAATAGCCTGTTGGCCTCTTTCGCGATAGGAGGAGAAAATGATTTCCTTTGAATCAGGAGAAAATGAAGGTGCATAATCACCTGATACATCACCGCTTAAATTGATCATTTCTCCGGTATGCATATGGTATAAATAAAGCTGCCCATCGTGTTCATAGGTATCATTACTGTGAACAAAGGCCATTAATGCTTTGTTAGGGCTGATAACCGGACTGAATTCATATCCTTCAAGTACGATAAAAGGCTCGATTTCCATGGTTTTCAAGTCAAGGATAAAAAGGCTTTCTTTGTTTTTGCGATAACTGACAAAGATTATCTTTTCTTCATCAATGACACAGGGTTGGCGATTATTGTGTTGATCTATTAGGAGCGGGTAGATTTCTTTGCTTTCTAATTGGAGTACATAAAGTCCGTTATTCATGGTGCTCAAAAGTCCAAAGTATATCTTTTTGCCATCTTCAGAGAAATCAAAACCCGAAATAAAACCTTTCAAATCAGTTAATTGTGCTAATTCCTGCGTAGATGTATCGTACCGGAAGAGTTCATAATGATTGTCAGGTGTTTCTCCGCTGAAATAGATTAACTCTGAGAAAACAATCCGTGTACAAAAAAAGAGTACAAACAGAATAATACAATTTTTCATATGATCACCTTATAAGTCTTAGA
>CAYOFT010000152.1:0-4537 GCA_964403295.1 uncultured Thermotogaceae bacterium
TTTCCAAGGACATTACAGCTGAAAATATACGAGAGGAATTCGTTCATTTAACTGGTGAATATATGCGTTACGGGATTGCGTCAGGTGATTTAAGCATAGCAGAAGAACGATAATTTTTTTTAACAAACATGACTGACAGTCATTTTAGTTAAAACCAATTAGAAGGGGGCTTTAGATGAACAGAGTAGCAGTAACAGGATTGGGGACCATTAATTCAATCGGGAATAACATCAATGAACTCAGAGAAGCTTTAAAAACGCAAAAAATAGGTATTGATTATATAAGCCAATTTGATACATCGGATCAGGTTATCAAGATCGCAGCTGAAGTAAAAGATTTTGAGCCTAAAAAACATTTTGAACGAAAGATTGCCAAGCGATATGATCGGTTTTTACAATTTGCCATTGTAGCTTCACGCCAAGCAGTTGAAGACTCAGGATTAGAGGGTGAAGACTGGAAAGAGAACGCAGCTGTAACCGTTTCTTCTGGCATTGGAGGTTTTAAAACCCTTCATAAAGAATACAAAAACCTGTTTGAGAAAGGACCACAATCTGTCAGACCTTTTTTAATCCCCATGATGATTGCAGATATGGCATCCGGCTCAGTAGCTTTGGATCTGGGGGCAAAAGGGCCTAATTTTTCCACCATGAGTGCCTGCGCATCATCTTTACATGCCATCATACTCACTGCCATGATGATCAAACACGGTTATATTGAAGTGGGAATTACCGGAGGATCGGAAGCGGTTATTGATCCCTTGCCGGTTGCCGCTTTCGGCAGTATGACAGCACTTTCACCTTCTGAAACACCCAAAACAGCATGTAGACCTTTTGATAAGCTCCGAGATGGTTTTATTATGGGAGAAGGCGCAGGAGCGCTTGTTCTGGAAAGTGAAGCACATGCCAAAAAAAGAGGTGCTCGAATTTATGGTTATATTGATGGTTTTGGTATGACTGAGGATGCTTATCATATCAGTCAAACGGATCCTGAAGGTAAAGGAGCAGCAAAAGCCATCAGACAGTCATTGGAAATGGCTAATTGTACTACAGAAAAAGTGGATTTAATCAACTGTCATGCCACCAGTACACCGGTTGGGGATAAATCTGAAATCATCGCCTTAAAATCAGTATTTGGGGAGAAGTTAAAAGATATCTCTATCCAGGCCACAAAAGCTTTAATGGGTCACACCTTGGGAGCAGCCGGTGCCAACGAGTTAATCAGTACCATCATCGAAAGTGAAGATTCCTTTGTCCACGGCATGCCAAACCTGGATGATCCGGACGAGGTTTGCGAAGGGCTGGACTTAAAAAAAGAGACACATGAAAGGGACATTCGCGTGATTATTAAAAACGCCTTCGGTTTTGGCGGACATAACGCAACGGTGCTTTATCAAAAAGCATAAAAGAGGGGTAACAAACATGTACGATAAAAACAACGCGCTTTTAAAGCTTTTGAATATAGAATACCCCCTTATACTGGGAGGAATGGCTTGGGTAGGCACTGCCAAATTGGCAGCTGCTGTCAGTGAAGCCGGTGGGCTTGGAACAATAGGTGCCGGCGGGATGACCCCGGATATCCTTCGATCGGAAATTGAACGCATCAGAACTTTTAGTGATAAACGTTTTGCTGTAAACCTGATGCTTCTCAATCCGTATATTGATGAACTCGTGGATATTTGCCTGGAAGAAAGCGTAGAAGTTTTCATTTTTGGTGCCGGAAATCCCGGGAAATATATCAAAAGAATTAAGGAAAAAAATCGAATCATTTTAGCGGTTGTGGCATCCGAAACATTGGCATTGAGATTGGAACGAGAAGGCATTGATGCCATTATTGGGGAAGGCATGGAATGTGGAGGCCATATCGGATCCCTTACTACCATGACTCTGATACCCAAACTGGTAAGAACATTAAGTGTACCGGTTGTTGCCGCTGGAGGAATAGCAACGCCCGAACAAGTGAAAGCTTCTTTTGTACTTGGTGCAAAAGGTGTTCAAATAGGAACCCGCTTCATCGCTTCAGATGAATGTGAAGCACACGAAAATTATAAACATCAAATTATCAAATCAAAAATAAGGGATACAGTCATCACCGGAAGCCGACTGGGTCATCCAGCAAGATCGATCAAAACAAAATTTACCAGAAAACTGGGTAAATTGGAATACGAATCGCCTGAAGAAGTGGAACGTTTGTTAATTGGGAGTTTGAGAAAGGCTTTTCAAAACGGTAATGAAGAGGATAGCGTTTTCATGGCCGGACAATCCGTTGGTTTGATAGATGAAATTAAACCGGTAAAAGACATCATTGAAGAACTGTTTTCTAAAGATAAGATTCAAGATGAATCTAAAGATTCAGTTGTTGAACCGGCAAAGGAGTGATTAATTTGAAAGCATTTGTCTTTCCCGGACAAGGATCACAATCCACGGGAATGGGTAAAAGTCTTTTGGAAGAATACCCCGAATACAATAATTATTACGATATAGCCAGTGAAGTCATACATGATGATTTATTTGCGATCATCAACGCTGAGGACGATACCAAACTAACACTAACACAATACACACAACCGGCGATATTGACGACCAGCGTCATCGCTTTTGAACATATCCGGCAAACAACTGATTTGAAACCGGATGTCGTAGCAGGGCATAGTCTGGGAGAATGGACAGCATTGGTAGCAACCGGTGTTCTTTCATTCAAGGATGCCGTGCGATTGGTTCACTTAAGGGGAAAATACATGAGTGAAGCCTGCCCGCCTGGCGAGGGAACCATGGCAGCGGTCATTGGATTAACCGATGAAGTTATTGAAGATTGTTTAAAAGATTTCAGCAACCTTTGTATTGCCAATTACAACAGCCCCGGACAAATTGTGATTAGTGGTGCAGCAAACGAATTCGACGAAGCGGAAAAAAGATTAACCGAAAAAGGGGCAAAAATGTTTGTCAGACTGAACGTCAGCGGACCCTTTCATTCACCTTTAATTGAAAACGCTAAAGAAAAATTGGAAAAAGAGATTGAACAGATCGAATTTCATGAAGCAAACGTACCGGTTTATCAAAATGTAGATGCAAAAGCGCATACAAGTGTCAAAGAGATAAAGAAGAATCTGATTAGACAAGTCACATCAGCGGTAAGATGGACACAAACCGTAGAAAATATGATTAGCGACGGGGTTGAAGAATTCTACGAAATTGGACATGGGGGGGTGTTATCGGGATTGATCAAGCGTATAAACAGAAAAGTCAACAATCAAAGATTCGATAAAATCATAAAAAAATAACATGTATGGAGGTAATAAAATGAAAAAAGATGAACTTTTCAAAAGGGTACAGGAAATTATTGCAGAGAGTCTTGATGTAGATGTGGAAGAAGTTACACCTGAAGCATCATTAACAGAGGATATCGGTGCAGATTCCTTAGAATTGGTAGATCTTACAATGGATTTCGAAGACGAGTTCAACGTGAAAATTGAAACCGCCGAACTCGGTGAAATTGACACCGTTGAAGAAATCACGAATCTACTTGAGAAAAAACTAAAAACAGCAGCATAAAAATACTCACTTTCCAATAGCGGGCCTTTTGGCCCGTTTTTTTGTTTGCTTTTAACTGTAACTGGCAAATGATTGACTTTTTCCTGTTATAATGATATTATTACATTGTTTTAATTTTTTTAAAGGGTATAAAAGAATAGGAGGGGGTATCTATGAGAAAAACCGCATTATTTATCGTTATTGTTTTGTTGCTGTTTTCTTTGAGTGGCTGTGTCGTTTTTCAAAAGGTGATGAATGTTTCGGGGAACTGGATTGTGGAACTGGAAGATTCTGGTGTCATGTCAGAATTAAGGGCTTTAGCTGAAGAAAACGATCCCAGGGTTACCATGCTCTATACGACATTAAAATTAACACAAGCCGGAAATCAGTTAACAGGTAAATTCTATTTTTTCAGTTTGGAAATCAGTGTTTCAGGAACGATAGGTGAAGATAACAGCTTTGAGGTTGAAGGGAGTATGCCAATAGTCAGTTCTGATCGTAATCAAAATACTCGAGCCGGTGTGAATATAGTACTAGACGGAACAGCCATTGGAAGTAAAACTCTTTTTAACAAGACAGCTACTAAACTCGAAGGTGAAATGTATTTTGACGATGATCCGTTAGACACAATTGATTTTGAAGCAACCAAATAAATTGAATCGCAAAGTTTTTTATGACAATAATTATTTTTTCATGAAACACCATTTTTTAATAGCCTTAATCATTTTTTTATGCATTTATGGATTTTTGCTTGCAGAGACAGTGGGTGCAAATTTTCCGTTATTTTCGTTTGAATCTCATGATGGGACTTTAATCAACAACAAAACTATACAAGATATGGATATTAAAATAATAATCTATGGTAATCCTGATGCTCTCAGCAACAACAGAAAACAACTGGATTTAGTTTTGGAATGGCTCAAATCAAACAATAAAACAAGTCAACTACTCTATACGATTAATTTTTCATCTTATCCTCGGCTAATACGGGGGATTATCAAAAATCAAAT
>CAYOFT010000153.1:0-4526 GCA_964403295.1 uncultured Thermotogaceae bacterium
CAGAGGAGATCAAGGGTCCTTATGCTGATAAGGTTTATATCAACATAAAGATGCAGGAAGAAATCGGCCTAAAAGATGCTGCGGAAGGAATCACAGATGTGTTTTTGTATGGTGTGAATGCTCCCACACTTTATGGTATGCCAGAAGCCGATTTGGATAAGCTTGAAATCTATTCGGTTCCATCAGGATCATGGTCTTTACCAATGAATCCTTTTCCAAATGAAGCCCCATATCAAGTTGAAAAAGATGGAGAAATCAAGTTTAATCCTTTTGCAATTAGACAAGTCAGATTTGCCATTAATTTTCTTATCGACAGAAAATACATTGTTGATGAAATTCTTGGAGGTGCAGGTTTCCCGCTTTATTGTATGGCAACAGTTGGACAACCGGGTACTACGGAATACAACAAGGTTGCTGAAGAATTTGGATTCACAGCGGAAGGAAACGAAGAAAAAGCCATCAATGATATTGCTGCTGCCATGAAAAAGGCTGCAGAATTACCAGAAAACAAAGGCAGAATTACTAAAGGTGAAAAGTACTGGGAATTTGATGGAAAACCGATTGCCATTCAATTTGTTATCAGAGTAGATGATCCCAATGGTAGAGTTATTGAAGGAAACTACGTTGCAAGTCAGTTGGAAAAAGCTGGATTCAAAGTAGAAAAACTCATGTGGGATAGAGCTAAAGCCAATAAAATAGTATATACCGGGAATCCTGCTGATTATGAATGGAATATCTATACTGAAGGATGGGGTGCCGGTGCTACAAGACGTTACTGGGAGCATATCGTAGCACAAATGTATGCACCATGGTACGGTTTTATGGCTGGTGGAGCAATTTCAGATAATTGGAATTATAAAAACGAAAAACTAGATGAATTAACCAGAAATGCTTACTACGGAAAATTTGTAACGCTTGAAGAATATTGGAAATATGCATTAGAAGGTTTGAAAATCGGTTTAGAGGAATCACTTAGAATTTATGTTTGTGCTCAAGAAGATTTCTTTACTGCTAATAAAGACCGGTTTGAACAAAGATTCGCTTATGGACTTGGCGATGGCGTTAATGATTGGATGTTTGTCACAGGAAAAACTAAAGATAAAATTTTAAAAGTTACTCAATTCTCTTCCCAAGGTTCTTTGTTTATGAAGGCATGGGATCCCATTGGAACAGATGGTTTCTCAGATGTTTATTCCACAAAAATATCCAAAACATTGATTGATCCTCCTTCATTTGAAAGCCCTGTTTCCGGTGTCCAAACGCCAATGAGGGCTAATTGGCGTGATGTGGAAACAAAGGTTGAAAGAATTAACGATGAAATCGTAGGTCAATTGGAAGTTCCTGCAGATGCAGTAAAATACAACCCTAATACAGAAAAATGGGAAGCTGTTGGAGAAGGAATAAACGCAATGAGTAAAGCAACTTATGATTTTGTATTTACAAATTGGCACGATGGAACACCGATGTCATTAAATGACTTATTGTACTTTGAGGCATTTATTTCTAAATGGGCTACAAAACAAGGCGACGATGATAAAGAATATGATGAAACTTATTCATCTATGATGAGAGAAAATGCGAATATGGTCAAAGGTTGGGTCATAGATTACGAAAATGAAGAAATCACAACTTATTTCGATTATAACTTCCCTCCAAGTGAAGCCAGAGTAGCCAGCATGGGAATACCCTCTTTCACCGTGTCAGCTGTAAGCGGTACCGTTTGTGGTGTAGCTTGGACGATTGATGAAGCCATCGCAAGAATGATCACTGATGGTAGTGAATCAGGTACTCAATATTCCATCTCTCCGGATGGCGAATATGAAATTGATATCCTGGTTCCTTCTCACGTGGCAGATATCAAAGCAAAGCTACAGGGAATGCATGATGCAGGACATGTTCCTGTACAGCTAAAAGAAACAATGACCGTTGAGGAAGCAAAGAAAGCCTATAAAAATGCCATTGACTTTATCGATGAAATGGGACATGCGTACATTGGAAACGGACCATTTATCCTTTCAATTTACGATCCGGAATCCAATTACATGGGTCTAACTGCAAACAGAGAATGGCCATGGACAGCTGATTACTGGATGGATAAGTTCTCCGTTCCAAGATTAAACATCAATGATATCAATGTTCCTACTCTGGTACCAGCCGGGAAAGACTTCATCCTGGAAGTAGACATTTCGAAAGTGGTTTACCCCAGTATTACTCCTGAAATGGCTGAAGAAGGAGATGTAACGGTATTCATTGGTGATTTGGAAGGAATCAATGGACAAATCACCAACACTGGTGAATTTAAGATTAAAGTTCCCGGTTCCATGACCAAAGAACTTTCAGGTACACAAGAAATCCTTGTTAGAGCTGAACTCGAAGGTTCTGTTCCCGTGGAAAAAACAAAGACAATCGTATTCTGGTAATACAAAGCTTGCATCCAAATTTCTCAATAGTGTCCGACAACGCACGGGCACTATTGACTTTTTTTGTCTAAGGGGGAACTTATGTACTGGAAATTTGCAATCAAACGAATCATCAACGCTTTAATCATTTATATTATACTGATCTTCATTTTCTCTGCACTGTTTAACGTTCAAATGGAACAAACAATTTATGCCCAGATTAACGAAAACATAAAAATGGAATCTATGCAATTGACAAATATGTCTCCAGAGGAAATGGAAAAGTGGACCAATCAGAGAAAAGAACATTATTACAATATTTATAATTTAAACAAACCATTTGGCCAAAGAATTCTCATGAGAGCATTTAACGCATTAACTTTTAATTATGGTCAATCAACGATTATCAAAGCGGCTTCCGGAAGTAGAAACGTTTCCGACATCGTATTCGAAGCTGTTCCAAGAACTTTACTGCTTTTTATGACAGCGATGGTAATAGACATTTTACTTGGTTTCTGGCTGGGGATAAAGAAGGCTCAAAGAGCCGGAAAAAAGATGGACAAAATCACATCCGTAACCACGATGGTTGTTTATGGCATGCCTTCCTGGTGGCTTGGAATGCTTGTAATCATGGTTTTTTGTTATATGATACAAATTTTCCCATCAGGAAGTCTTCACAGTACCCCATTACCGGGAACACCATTTTTGAATTTCGTTGATTTGATCTATCATATGATTTTACCTGTTTTGACATTAGTTGTGATTGGCTTCTGGGGAAGAGCTTATTTGACGAGAAACATTGTATTAAGCACTTTGCAGGAAGACTACATCATGTCTGCCAGGGCAAGAGGCATTCCAGAAAGAAAGGTTTTATACTCCCATGCTCTCAGAAGTGCTGCTCCACCAATTGTAACCATGGGTTTACTGGCTTTGATCATGTCCGTTAGTGGAAACATTCTCTTCGAAAAGATTTTTAACTGGCCCGGTATGGGGAACTTATACTGGATTTCAGTACAACAAAATGACATTCCTGTTCTCATGGGAAATCTATCCCTGACAACCGGCTTATATATTACAGGACTCGCAATTCTTGATCTCATTTACGGATTCCTGGATCCAAGAATCAAGGTAGGTGGTAAAGCATGAAACTATCAGAAATGAAAGATTCTTTCAATGATTTTTGGGGGGAATTCAAAAAAGAAAGAACCGGTGTTTTTGGTTTGATTTTATTTGCACTTTTTCTCTTTATTGTCATCTTTGAATCCTTTCTATTGCCTTTTGAAGATGCCAATAAACGTTGGCGAGACATAACCTATTGGGAAGATTGGCCAAAATCAGCCCCTCCTGTTTGGACAGATTGGTTTACACCGGGAGATGAAGCAAAGACAACGGTAATTGAGGAATATACAAGTAATAGAAAGGATCTGGGTGCCATGGAATTGTCAGAATTTACCATGGATTTTGAAATGACTTATGATAATGCGCCCAACGATGTCATTATCCATGCAGATGCAGCTGGCAATCCCATGATCGTCATTAGTATCACCAGACCCGATGGAAAAGAGATTGAATTATACCAGGGACAACACACAGTGGGAAATACAAAAAAAGATATTAGAATTTCAATCGATAACAATTCACGGGAAAAACTGTTTCATTTTGCCACTGATTTTGAAAGTGATCTAAACATGAAAACGGTAAAACCAAGTATGGTGAAAACAACGAATATCATCTTTGCAAAAGCAAAAGAAGGAATTTTAAAAGGTTCAGAAACTTTGAAAGGTGATTATCAAATAAAGATAACCGGTTTATTGCAAAATGAAAATGATTTATTAGAATCCCCATCCATCGTCCTACCCGGAAAAGTCTCCGGTGTTTTGGGAACCGATTCCCAGAAACGAGACATTTGGACGGGTGTATTGGCCGGAGTCAAATGGGCCCTACTTATCGGTATCCTTACCGCCGTCGTCTCCGTCACCATCGGGGTTATCTACGGGGTTATCAGTGCTTATCTGGGTGGATGGAAAGATGCCCTCATGCAGCGTGTCTTTGAAATCTTCGTTTCCGTTCCACTGCTGCCGGTGCTGATCGTTCTAAGTGCGGTGTTTGATCCAAGTATTTGGACTG
>CAYOFT010000154.1:0-4526 GCA_964403295.1 uncultured Thermotogaceae bacterium
GAACAATCATGATTCCAATCAAAAGCACACCCCAAAGCGTAACCGCCAGGAATGAGCTGACTCCCAGGAGGTTTAATCCTGAGGCCACCATTTGGAGGATAAACAGGGAAAGTACCAAACCCCCTACTTTTCCGAATCCACCGTTGGGATCCACGCCACCAAAAACGCTGGCTAAAACGGTTATTAACAGATAGGATTCGGCATAGCCAGCACGGGCGGAATTGAATCTGGAGATCATGATAATGGCTGCAATTCCACTCAAAAGACCGGATAACATATAGGTTTTCAACAAAACGCTCTTTGTGTTGACTCCTGAATATCTCGTTGCTGTCTCGTTAGAACCGATGAGATAATTGTTAAGACCTGATGGCATTTTTTTCAACCAGAAACCGATGGCTATTGCCAATAATGCAAAAATAATAAAGGGAACGGGAATACCCAAAACAGCTTCATTTCCAAAAAACTGCATCTGTTCCGGTAGACCGGAGATGACGTATCCTTTGGTGGTTAAAATGGATATCCCATTCACAAGGGTCATAGTTCCAAGGGTTGCGAGGATAGGAGAAACCCCTATAAAGGCAACGATGATTCCGTTGACCAATCCTACCAAAACCGCTGCACCAAGGCCGGCTATGATAGCTAGAGTGATCACCCATCCCTGTGGACCTTGAACCATTGAAGTCATGATGGTTGCCATAACAATACCGGACAAGTTGGCTGTAGCGATGATGGATAAATTAATCCCTCCACTGAGCATGGTAATGGCCATGGCCATGGTTAGGATGCCCAATTCGGGAAGTTGGAAGGCGATTGAGCTGAAATTTGAAATGGTAAAGAACTTGTTTGGCAGTGAAATGGAAAACATGATCACTGTCAGCGCAAATAATCCCCATAGAAGTGATAAATTTGGATACCGGTTATAGATGGATTTCAATGGGTTAGAATTTTTAAGCGACATCTATCTCAGCCTCCCTTTTCATAATCTTTTTGTTGTTGTATGCCGTGACGCTAACTGAAATCACGATGATGGTTCCCAGTAGGATTTCATACCAATATGAGGGGATCCCCATTAGGATCACGGCATTGGATATGATAGCCACCAATGCGACCCCAAGAAACGTCCCCAGGACTGTTCCGGTTCCGCCCTGTAAACTAGCGCCTCCAAGAACAACCGCTGCAATAACATCCAGTTCCTTTCCAATGATGGCATTGGGAGCAACCGTTTGTACTATCAACGCATGAGAGACCGAGCCGATTCCGGCAAGCAATCCCATGAACCCATAAACAAAAAGTGTCAGTCCAAAGATATTAAATCCCATTCTTCTGGCTGCTTCTTTATTACCACCCAAGGCGTATATTTTTCGGCCGATTTTTGTGTATTTCAAGATAAAAGCGGTAACAATAAAGATAATGAAAAAGAGAAATAATGACAACGAAATGGGAAAGATATACCCTTCTGAGTTTTCGATGATGAAAATATCGTGAGGCTTTGAAAACCACAAAGGAAAATTGTATATCCATTTACCCTTTGTGAAGTACATCAGCAAACCCTTGTAAATATTCAGCGTGGCGATGGTAATAATCAAAGGATGCTTTTTGATAAAATGAATCAACAATCCGTTCAGTGCGCCTAGGGCAACACCAACAACCGCACCGATTAAAAAGGCCAGGAACAAATTACCCCCATGCTCGATGATCACTGTTGACATAATGTATTGACTGATGGTGGCTGTAGCGGTAAAGGAGAGATCGATACCTCCGGATATGAGGACTAACAACATCCCGGCAGACATGATTCCCAGGAAGGAATAGCTGGTAAACAACTCCAAGAGATTTCCCAGGGTCAAAAACTGATCGGTGGTAAATGTCAAGATCAGGATCAGTGACAGAATGACCAGTGCGAGATAAAATTCATTGCGTTTAGTGAGATTAGACACTGACAACACCTCCGATGACCCTTTCATTGAGTTCCTTTTCACTGATTTCCTCCGGTCTGATTTCTTCTTTAATCCTGCCTTTATGCATAATCAAGATTCTATCGGAATTTCGGTAGACTTCAGGAACCTCATCTGAAATCAAGATAATGGCCAGCTTTTCTTTTGCCAGTTCTTTGATGATGTTGTAAATACTGTTCTTTGCAGCAATATCAACCCCAACGGTTGGATTATCCAGGATGAGCAGTTTGGGATTTGTGGCCAGCCATTTTGCCAGGACCACCTTTTGCTGGTTCCCTCCTGAAAGTGTTTGAACAGGGTTTTCCGGATTTTTCGTTTTGACACCGATGTCTTCTACCCATGTTTTAACTACCGATTTCACATTCTCTTTGATAAACACGCCCACTTTATTAACCATTTTGTCCAGGATGGGTACGATAATATTGGTGCTGATAGGCTGGGGCAGGATGAGGCCTTCACTTAACCGGTCTTCTGGAACGTATGATATCCCGGCTTGAATCGCCTCGTAGTTATTTTTAAAGTCTACTTTTTTGCCTTCCAGGAGCATCTCTCCTGAATCTGGCGTGTTCATCCCAAAGATCGACAAGGCCAATTCCGTTCTGCCGGAACCAATCAACCCGGTGATCCCAAGAATTTCTCCTTGGTTGACTTTCAGTGAAACATCCTTATAGTTTTTCTTTTTGGACAAATTCCTGATTTCCAAAACGATTTTATCTGTAATGAACTTTTTTTCGGATTTAGTAACATCGAATTCTCTGCCGGTCATCAGTTTTTCTATCTTTCTTTCGTCTAACTCGTCAGCACTAAAGGTTCCAATTTTGTTTCCATCTCTTAAAATGGTAACTCTTTGGGAGATAGACATGATTTCATCCAGCTTATGACTGACGAAAACGATGGTAAAGCCCTTTTTCTGAAGGCTGATGATTAATTTCAGCAATTCATCAATTTCATGTTTTGACAATGAAGCAGTGGGTTCATCCATAATAATGACTTCCGCATCCGTTGCGATGGCCCTGGTAATGGCAACCACCTGTTTGTCCGCAATGGATAGTTCACGGACCAGTTTTTCCGGGTTCAACGTCACGTTGATTTTCTTCATAGCTGCTTTGGCCTTTTCTTTCATAAGCTTTCTGTTTACCAACGAATACTTTTTTTCAGCATACTCGGATATGGCAATGTTTTCATAAACAGACAGGTTTGGAAAAAGTGAAAGGTCCTGATAAATGACCTGGATACCGGTCTCGACTGATTTAATGGGGCTTAGGGCTCTGTAATGTTTGCCCTTAATAAAGATTTCACTTCCGTGATCCGGGTTTTCAACACCGGATATAATCTTTATCAAAGTACTTTTTCCCGACCCGTTTTCACCGACAAGGCAGTGGATTTCACCGGTTCTCACGTCGAAATCCACCGTTTTCAGAGCATGAACACCCCCGTAATGCTTATTGATGTTCTTAAGTTGCAATGCGTATGAAGGAGAATCTTCCATTCCATACACCTCCATGGTTTTTCTGGTACGGTTTTAGTAAGTGGTTCTGAGTTCATTTTATGATTGGAATCATTAAAAATCCCCTCCCCCGGAGGGGTGCCCCCCTTGGGGGTGGGGTGGGTTTTAGTACATTAAGGTAAAAAACTCAATACTATAATTCTTAGTCACTTTGTGATACAAATGGCCTTTGAGTTTTTTAAGAAACAAAAAACTCCAGGTAGATTTAAAACCCTAAATCTACAGCATTCTCTGCGGTGATTTCCAGGATGCTGTTGAATTTGATGATTCTGTTGTCTTCGTCAATTTCTGCGGTTCCCATTCCGGGGACTGCCATTCCCTCAAAGACAAAGAAGTCTTCGGCCAGCATTTTTGAAACGTATACCATGGCGTATCCTGCGTCTGCCGGATCCCAGAGGTAACCTGTGTTGATATAGCCCTGGCTAAGGTACTGGGAGGCATGGAGTGGTAATACGGTTCCAACAACAGTCACTTTATCCGTGAGCCTTTTTTCTCTTAATGCTTGAGCCGCTCCAATGGGGCCTAAGCTTCCGAACCCGACAACACCTTTGATGTCCGGATATTTTCTTAGTAACTCTTGCATCTTTTGTTTGGAAAGATTCACATCTTCTCCACAGGGGATTCTTTCTGTAACCAATTTCATGTTGGGATATTTTTCTTCTACCATTTTGAGACCGATGTCTGCCCATAGATTATGAAGAGGAACGGTTAAACCACCAACAAATACTGCAAACTCGCCTTCTCCACCCATTCCCTGTGCCAGGGTTTCGAAGTTTTTCTCACCAAATGCTACGTTATCAATGACTTCGATATCCCAATCGGCGTTTTTCTGATCAGGGGATTCGTGGGTCAATACTATGATGCCGTTTTCACGTGCCTTCTTCAGTACGGGTTCCATGGCGTTTGCATCGTTGGGAACCACACAGATGGCGTCCACGCCTTTTGCAATAAGGTCTTCAACGATCTTTACCTGCTGTGCAGGGTCTGCATCAGTCGGTCCAACCTGATAAGCGTTGACATTTAGTTCTTCAGCTGCTCTGAGGACACCTTCTTCAAGTCTGTTG
>CAYOFT010000155.1:0-4489 GCA_964403295.1 uncultured Thermotogaceae bacterium
GTGGTTTGTTATAGGCAATGTTGCAAATGAGGTCAAAGTCATCCAGCTCTGTTTTCCCCATTTTCTCTCTAATGGCATTTAAAAACACACCCTCTTTCTGGAGTTCATCAATAATGGCCTGCTTTTTCTCTGCTTTTGTCCATGTACGAAGAAAATCGTCTAATCGTGAATACTGTCGAAGAATGTTTTTCCTGGTATAGACGATGAGACTTTCTGTGATGAGTTTTCCATTCTTGTCCATGTACTGGACTCTTTCAGAAAGAACACGAACCGGTACATCTCCCACATAATACTTTCTTGGTTTGTCTTCGCCATCTTCGTCAAAGGGTGGTGTGTCACCATCAGGATATTCTTGGCCCTCTTCATTTACATAGTCATTTCCTTTATTTTTTTCATCTTCGTCTGCCTGTGGCTGTGGTTCATCCACCGGATCATCATCGGTTAGTTCAATAACCACTTCCGGTTTCCCGTCAAAGGCAGGGTCGGCAAAGAGTCTGCTGGCGTTTCTGAAGTCCATAATGGTGAAATATGTCTTGCCGTAATCCTCAAGCAACCTTGTCCCTCTTCCGATAATCTGCTTAAATTCCGTCATGCTGTTGATGTTGTTTTCCAGCACGATCAGCTTGCACATCTTGGCATCCACGCCTGTGGTCATAAGTTTGCTTGTCACCGCTATGACGGGATAAGTGCTTTCTTCGTCTATGAAGTTTTCAAGCTGGGCTTTCCCTATATCATTATCCCCGGTAATTCGTAGGATGTAGCGGTCATTTTTAGTATATAAGTCTTTATTTTCATTAATCAGTGCTTGACGCATTCTTTCTGCATGTTCAATGTCCAAACAAAAGACGATGGTCTTGCTGAAACGGTCAGTCTTTTTCAAATATTCTGTGATTTTGGCTGCCACTACTCTTGTTCTGTCATCAATAACGATTTTTCGATCAAAGTCTCTGACATTGTATTCGCGATCTTCGATTTCATAACCGTATTTATCAAGCTTGCCTGCATCTGGGCGATAGCCCTCCAAGTCTTTATCCAGACCAATACGAATAACTTTATATGGGGCTAAAAATCCATCGTCAATTCCTTGTTTTAAAGAGTATTCATAGATTGGCTCTCCAAAATAGGTATAGCTTGACGCTTCTTTTGTTTCAATGGGTGTGGCCGTACAGCCAATGTGTGTGGCTTCAGTAAAGTAGTCTAGTATCTTTCTCCATGCGGATTCTTCCCTTGCACTTCCCCTGTGACACTCGTCAATGACAATGAGATCAAAGAAGTTTGGCTTAAACTGACGGAAGGTTTCTTCTCCATCATCTCCTGTCAGTTGATGATATAGAGCAAGGTATATCTCATAGGAGCTGTCCAGGTTTTTGTTTTTCACCTTGGTCATTTTACCACTAAAGGGTTTAAAGTCCCCGGTTATGGTCTGATCAATCAATACATTCCTGTCAGCCAGGAACAGTATTTTTTTCTTAAGACCGGATTTCCACAAACGATAGATAATCTGAAAGGCCATGTAGGTTTTGCCTGTACCTGTTGCGCTGACTACAAGTGCTCGTTTTTGCCCTTTAGCCACTGCATCTACCGTTCTGTTTATGGCCACACGCTGATAGTATCTTGGTTTCTTATAGTTGGGCATGAAGTAATAAGGCTCTAATATAATCTTTTCTTCAGTCTCATTGATCCCTTTGTCGATTTTGTATCTTTGGTATAAGGTGTTCGGGGATGGGAACTCCTCAAGTTTCAATTCCTTGACTTCCCCGGTGATAAGATTCTGCTCCACAAAGCCATCTCCGTTAGAAGCATAGACATAGGAAATATCAAGTGCTTTAGCGTATTCAATGGCTTGCTGAAGGCCATCACCTATTGGATGGTTATTGTCTTTTGCTTCCACTATGGCTAGGGGTAGATTACTTTTATAAAACAGCACATAATCTGCTCGCTTTTGTTTTCCCCTCGCAGTAAAATTTCCTCGTAAAATAATCCGCCCTGCAGTAAAAGCGTATTCTAATCGCAATTGCTTATTATCCCACCCTGCATTCTGTATTGCAGGGGTGATATATCTTAGCTTGATATCTTCTTCAGACAAATCTTTCTTCCCCAAGAAATCAGACCCT
Source organism: uncultured Thermotogaceae bacterium (assembly GCA_964403295.1). Lineage (GTDB taxonomy): Bacteria > Thermotogota > Thermotogae > MWEM01 > MWEM01 > JASUTC01. The sequence continues at coordinate 2,115 of CAYOFT010000155.1, forward strand.
TTCATTTTAGTTGAATGATGACAGTTGAATTTATATTCCAAGATATGGCCGATATTGTAACTAATTCACCTAATCAAAACTTTTCTTCATTTGATCTAAAGAACAGCGGCTATCAATTCTTTTGTCGTCTACTTTTGTGACATCAAAAGCCCCCGTATGATATTGTCTTTTTCTATTTTATCAGATTGGAAACTAAACACAAAGGAAATTGTTACATTTGAAAGTTTACTGAGAATGAAGTAGGGTCTGCTGAAAAACTCGGGGTCCTTATCAATAAATCTTTACAGAATATTTTCGCCTGTTTAGCTGCAAGGTTTTCAAGACCAGGCCGTTTGCGGGGAGGGAGGGATTTTGGGGTTTTCAGCATGCCCTAATAAGTCTATGGGTTTTTGACAACTTTCTGGAAATTTTCTAATTGTATTATCTAAATAAGCTGAACTAAAGGTTCGGTCTTTCGGGGGACAGTCCCGGCGATACGTGGTCAAACAAGACATTGACCTTGAAGTTATTCCCTCACAGGGAATAACTTCACAGTTTAAACTCCATAAGCCGCTACTGTCACCACATAGAAAATCTCTTTTTGTCAGTTTGTTTTAGTCAACTTATATACAAATAGTGTAATACTCACAAAGTCATCCCAACTTCTCTCATAAATTGGAACAAAGTCAAACATTTGATATCAAATAATTTACAAACATTCGGGATTTTGACTGATTTTTTTACACCAGGCTCATATTTTTCAGCAGTAACAATGCTACAATCATAAGCTAAAGCATAGGAAATCAACCAGGTATCCGCATTTTCATAAGTCATAAATTGATCTATCGCTGATTGATGATACCGATTTTCCTCTCTATGTTCTGTGATTATTCTTTGGGTAATCTTTTCGTAGGCGTTTAAGACATGTTGCTTGTTTGTTGTTAATATTTCTCCTGCATATTCGTTTTTAATCCAAAGATGCAGATCATCTGGATTTTCTTGACTTTTTGTCAATTCTTTCTTTACATGATCAATAATAGAAAAAACGTTGTCTTTAGCAAGTAAGTTTAGTTTTTCCCAAAAAGAAGGAGCAATATCAAAACTATAAAACTCATTTTTAGCTTGAATGAAAATGTTTGAATCGAGAAGATAACGTCTATCCATTTCTAATACCCTTTCGTCAGTTCTTCAAATGTCTTGGAATTAGAAACATTCAAGAGTTTGTAAGCGTTGCTGTAAAGAGTTTTCCCTTCTCCTGCGGAAATTAAAACCGCTTTTGTAAATTCTGTACTAAGATTACTCCGTTTTGTTGCATAATGGTTCCCGCCTTCCCCTTTATTACTTTTACTCAGTTTATAATTTTTGATAGAATTTTCATAAACTTGTTCATATCTTTCCAGTGTTATTACTTTCAAAGAATATAGTATTCTGGCTAAGGCAAGCGGACTGACTTTAAATTTGTTCGCTAATATATCTATTTCAGAATCAATATCATCAATGCTTTCAAGCAGATCAAAAAGAAGTTCTTTTGGCATCAGAAATCTTGCCGCAACTTGATTGCACAAATCCTCAGTATTATCCGGATCAACAATGATGTTGTCTTCTTTACTCATCAGAAGATGACAAAATTCATGCAGGAGGGAAAATATTCTTCCTGCTTTGCTGTCTTGACCATTCAGAAAGATTAAAGGGGCGTAGTCATCATACAGAATGAAAGCTCTGAATTCGTTAATATCTAATCTCCGATGTGTATTACCTAATACAAGTGCATCTTTCATAACAAGAACACCAAGGGACTCTATGCGCTCTTTTAAAAGATTATAAGCTTCATTGAAACTACCCGTGTGAAAAGCCCAATCATTTTCAAGTTTTAGCAAAACTCTGATTTGGCTTACCATTTCGGAGATTCCATACTTTCTTTTACTAAACATTCCGATAGCGCTAATTTCCTCAGCACCAATACTGATCCTGTAATCCCTCATCCAAGACATTTTAAATTCCATATCATTGATTGTTTCTATCAATCCTCTACTGGGTTTTTTTATTGGACTGTTTTTTATTGTTCGGTAATCAGTATAAGTCTGTATTTGCTCAGGGGGTTCTTTTGCTAATAGATAGCCAAATGGAATACGTATTTTTTTACTGAAATTTCCCAGTTGAACCAAGGTTGGCTTCTTTTCACCCTTTAACCATTTGTCCAGATATTTTGTTGTTTGAAACAATTCATGTTGCTCATAATCAGAAGAATTAATGGCCCATTTCAAGACTTCAGGATTAATGGGTACTTCTACTGTTTTTGGCATATCTACACCTCCTTTGAAACCATTCATATTATAACACTTTCTCAAAATTCTTTTTTGAATAAACACACATATCGTGATATACTATATCTGTAA
>CAYOFT010000156.1:0-4484 GCA_964403295.1 uncultured Thermotogaceae bacterium
TTAGAGGAGGGATGGTAACATGTCAATTTTAAAGCCTTTTAAGGCTGTTAGACCGAAAGCGGAATTGGTGGAAAAGGTGGCCAGCAAGCCCTACGATGTGTTGAATTCGGATGAAGCAAGAAGAGAGGTTCAGGGAAACAATTATTCTTTCCTTCATGTTGTAAAACCTGAAGTGGATTTGGATCCAACAATCAATCCTTATGACAAGCAAGTGTATCAAAAAGCTGCTGAAAACCTGAAAAGGTTCATGGATCAGGGGATTTTAATTCAGGAACAAGAAGAGCAGCTTTATTGTTATGAACAGCAATGGAAAGGTCACAGACAGGTAGGAATCGCAGGTTGTTTTTCAGTTGATGAGTATCAGGCTTCAAAAATCAAAAAGCATGAATTTACAAGAAAAAAGAAAGAGGATGACAGGGTTAATAACATCTCCGCTACAAATGCAAATACCGGTCCTGTTTTTTTGACTTATCGCAGCGAAAAAAAGATCGATGAATTGATCCTGGTCAATACTCACAACGAACCGCTCTACGACTTGACCGATGAATATGGCTGCCGCCATCGAATCTTCAAGGTCAATAATAAGCAAGAGCTTGTTAAAGCCTTTCTACCGGTTGATTCACTCTATATAGCGGATGGGCATCACAGAGCCGCCTCAGCATCAAGAGTAAGAGACATAAAAAGAGAGGCTAATCCAAATCATACCGGCGAAGAAGAATACAATTTCTTTCTGGCTGTTCTATTTCCCCACAATCAATTGAAAATTTTAGACTACAACAGAATTGTGAAAGACTTAAACGGGTTAACAGACAAAGAATTTTTGAATCGTGTTAAAGAATCCTTTGATGTGGCAGAAGAGGGGAATATCTCATATTCACCAGCTACAAGTAAGGAATTTGGTTTGTATTTGAATAAAAAGTGGTATTCACTAAGAGCAAAGAAAGACAGTTTTGATGCCACTAATCCGGTTAAATCTCTGGATGTTGCGATATTACAGGATAATCTGTTAAACCCTGTTCTGGGGATTGAAGACCCCAGAACCGATGAAAGAATCGATTTTATTGGGGGAATTAGAGGGCTGAAAGAACTTGAAAATAAAGTTAACAGCGGTGAATGGAAATGTGCATTTTCCATGTACCCCACTTTGATGGAACAACTGTTGGATGTGGCGGATGCAGACAAAACCATGCCTCCGAAATCCACTTGGTTTGAACCAAAACTCAGAAGCGGATTATTCGTGCATTTACTCTAAAAAAAAGGCCGGGATTTCCCGGCCCTTTAAGAAGGAAGGGGTTTTTTTTGCTTAGAAACATCTTCAGCCTGGATGCTGGCAGTGATATACTGAAAATATGTGATAAAACAGGCGAAATTCTTGTTAATACTGCAAACTCTTTGCTGAAAAATGCTTATAACGAGACAACTGCTGTTGGTAATACGGCAAAGCAGCTAATGGGGAAATTACCACCGGACTTTCGTTTTATCAAACCTGTCAAAGGGGGGCATATTTGTGATTACAACGCCATGGTCCAAGTCCTTCATTTGGTTTTTTTTGAAGAAAAGACTTTTAAAGGTTTGTTTAAACCGGATTTTGTGATTAATACGTCTGTTAATGCGACAGTGGTTGAACAAGAAGCTCTTTGTGAAGCGGTTATTGAAGCGGGTGCTTCAAAGGTATATGTTTTGGATTCAGCTGTTTCCGCAACGGTTGGTGCTGGAATAGACATCGCAGAATCAAAAGGGAATATGATCGTCATCACCGGCTCGGAGCATACGGAAGTTGCTATTCTGTCTTTATCCAATATTGTACATTCAGCAACCCCTGATTTCAGCTTACAATCAATTAAAAAGTCTGTCTCTTATTACATGAGTGAAATCCATCAAATCTTATTGGGAGAAAATACCGTAGAAGAGATGGTAAAAAATGCTTTAAACGAAAATGAGACAGTGGACAAGAAGATAGGGCCGGTAGTGGGAATCGATAAAAGGAACGGATTGCCCAAAAAAATCTTTGTTACTGTCAAAGAGCTGTGGGATTTGATACTGAAGCAGTTAAAGTTTCTTGTAGCCTCTTTAAGAGAGAGTATGGAAGGTATTCCTCCGGAGCTAATCAAAGATATCATGGAACGAGGCATCATTTTTGCCGGTGGATTGGCAAATTATCCTGGATTCATCAATTATATGAAAAAGGCTTTGGACATCAACATTTTAGTTCCTCAAGAACCAGAATATCTTTGTGTTCGTGGGAATATGGTTATTCAAAGAAACAAGGCCATGCATCCGTTGATTCGGGAGGTAATCTAATCAATGACCAAAGCGGAGAAGACGGCTTTTGTTTGTTGTTCTCTTTTTTTGATGATTTGGATGACTTTCGCCTTTTTATTTCCTGAACAACATGAAATGATAGAGCAAGTTGCTAAAAAAAATCATAGCATTATTGAAGATTTGAGATTATCTTATAACGCTTTCACCAGAAACATCAAACGTGCTTCTGAACTAAGTGTCGAGGAATATGAACGGTTAACCAGTACTTCGTATACAATGATTTACAAACGGGAATTCGAACAATTGCGGGCTTTCTTATCCATTAGTGATCAGATGGATCTGTCAGACATGATACGTACTGGTGTATTAATCAACACTTATGGTATAAGGGATGCCGAAATTCTAAGAATTATCGCAAATGAAACAATCCCGCAAAACGGTTTTTTGGTCTCTCCTGCTTTATCAACGGTTATTGGTAAAATAAAAAACTCCCGGGGTAAAACTGCGGAAATCATTCCCATCTGGAATGAACAATTCAACGCTCAAGTTTCTGTTAAAAATAAAGAAAGCAAAGAGGCTTATCCTGACCTTGCACTTATTGAGAATAAACAGGTGGTTAACTTTAACCCCGCTTTTCCATATAATCCAGAAGACGGAATTTATATTTCTGAATATGAACCCGGCGGATATACTTTGTCCAGATATGAATGGACTCGAATTGGGAAAATCGCCCCGGTAAAACATAATGAAATTGTTGAAAAATATGGCATAGAGTATGATTATTCGAGAGAAGAAATCCTGGAAGAAAGATATTTTTTTATTGTAGAATAAATTGAAATGGAGGAAAAAATGGAGATGATGGAAGGAATTACATTTGACGATGTTCTGCTGGCTCCTGCTTATTCAGAAGTGACTCCAAGGGATACAATCATAGATACAAGACTTACAAAGACGATTACACTCCGTATGCCTTTAGTAAGTGCCGCAATGGATACTGTTACTGAATACGCCATGGCTAAAGCTCTGGCCAGGAATGGCGGTGTGGGAGTGATCCATAAAAACATGTCGATCAAAGAGCAGGCAGAACAGGTGGATAGGATAAAAAGAACTGAAAACGGAATCATCTACGATCCTTTAACCATTGCCCCTGATAAGCACGTAACTGATGCTGATGAACTGATGAGAGAATATAAAGTGGGTGGACTTGCTGTTGTAAATCGGAACAATGAATTGTTGGGAATGGTTACCAATAGAGATATTCGTTTTGAGGATGATCCTGAAAAATCGGTCAAAGAATTGATGACCCCCATTGAAAAACTTGTGACAGCAAAAGAGGGCATCACCCTCTTAAAAGCAAAAAAAATACTTCATGAGAATAAAGTTGAAAAACTTCCCATTATTGACGAAAACAACATCATCAAAGGTTTGATAACCATAAAAGATATTAATAGTGTAGTGGAATTTCCAAACGCCACCAGGGATGCTAAAGGAAGACTGGTAGTAGGTGCTTCAATAGGCACAGGTGGAGATGCTATGGAAAGGGCTTATGCATTAATCCGTTCACGTGTTGATTTTATCGTAGTGGATACAGCTCATGGCCATTCAAAAAATGTTTTGGATACCATCAAAAAGTTAAAACAACAATGGCCCGAAATACAGGTTATAGGCGGAAATGTTGCAACAGCTGAAGCTACCAAGGCATTAATTGAAGCGGGGGTGGATGCTGTAAAAGTTGGAATCGGCCCCGGTTCCATCTGTACCACTCGGGTTGTAGCCGGTATAGGCGTACCTCAATTGACAGCCATAAAAGATTGTGTCAAGGAAGCATCAGTGTATGACATTCCTATTATTGCCGATGGTGGCATACGCTATTCCGGTGATATTGTAAAAGCCATTGCTGCAGGGGCATCCTGTGTCATGTTGGGATCCATTTTTGCAGGAACCGATGAGGCACCGGGAGAAGCCATTCTTTACGAAGGCAGAAAATACAAATCCTATAGGGGAATGGGCAGTATAGGAGCCATGGTTAGAGGAAGCAGCGATCGCTATTTTCAATCAGGTGCCTCTGAAGAAAAATTGGTTCCCGAAGGCGTAGAAGGGATGATTCCATTTAAGGGAAGTGTGGAAGACATCGCTTATCAACTCTGTGGCGGATTGCGTTCCGGTATGGGCTATTGTGGGGCAAAAACCATTATTGAGCTCCAAAAAAAAGCAAAGTTTAT
>CAYOFT010000157.1:0-4472 GCA_964403295.1 uncultured Thermotogaceae bacterium
CAAATAAGGGAAATCTCTATTCTCTTCATAATTAAAAATTTTATCCTCTAAAAATAATTCATATTCTTCTTTAGGATTCATTTTTTCAAATTCAGTTGGATTGGGAAGGGAATACTCCTTAAGGGCAGAAAAATCAATCGTTTTAAAAGGGGGAGTTTCTTCACAATTTTCTTTCTTTAATAATTTCCATTTTTTATAATAAAAAGTAAAGACACTGTATGGCGTTTTGTCTTTTTTTAAAATCTCGCCTCGTTCATGGAGAACCTGATCCTTAAAAGTTTTTAATTTTATACCTTTTGTTTTACAGAAGTCCCAGATTTTTCTGTCTCTTTCAATTTCAGAGGGTTCATAATTTCTATTGAAAAATAGCTTCTCCACGTCAATATGATTGGAAATTTCATGAAAGAGGTGTAATGGTTCTCCCCTAAAAACATACAATTTTGAATGAAATTGTCTCATTTCATCATTTAGTCCTTTTAAAGCCCCTAAAAGAAACTGAGTTCTTGGCTCAGTAAAAATAGGTGGTTTTAAAATATCGTATTCAATGATATAAATGGGTAAAACAGCCCTTCCTTCTAGAATACAATTTATAAATGCCTTGTTATCGTTAATTCTCAAATCCCTTCTAAACCAAAAAATATTGACTTTCAAGAGGTTCACCTCATTCATGCTATAATTGGTTATCTTAATGATAACACATGCGACAGTTGCCATATTCCGATGTATTAATAACGTAAATAATGCCATTAACAACACTAAAAAACATGAGGTGATCTTATGAAAAAATGTTCGATTTTTATCACGATTTTTCTACTTCTTACCCTTTTGTCATATGCTCAACAAGATGCTGTAGACAATCATTATTTGTCATTTGGAGAGGATGAATTTATTTCTGTTTCACCCGGTGAAAGTGTAACGATAAATCACAAAATCCCCGATGAAATACTTGAGAAAAACCCCTCAATAGGTTTATTTAATGCAGATCTGACTTTTGATATCAATAACGTTTTGAAAAGCTCCATGATTTTTGATTCTACCGGCAATACTTTGTTCTATGCCCCAACAACTGAAGGGCTTTATAACATCTGTGTTTTTGTTGATGACGAAATGCTCTCTGAATGTATCTCTTTTGAAGTTGCAATAAAAAAGGTAAACACTAAAGTAAGCATTAATAGGCAACAAGTGACTATCGAAGAATTAGTTTCCGTATCATTTGAAGGTGCTCCCGGTAACGAATATGATTGGATAGGGATTTATAAAACAGATGCGGATAATTTTGATTTTTATACATATGCTTATTTATATGGAGAAAAAGAAGGTACTATTGAGCTTTATATGCCTGAAGAACCCGGGCAATATCAACTCAGAATGTTTGTGGATGATACTTATACGGGAATTGCAGAATCAGAAATCTTTGAAGTAATTGCTGCTTCTCAGGATGGTACAGATGAACCAATCGATTTACCTGAATATGACACCACTTTGGAAATAGATACTGATGCCGTATTCCCTGATGAGTTAATCACAGTCAGTTATTTTAATGCTCCGGGATATGAAACTGATTGGATTGGTATCTACGAAGTTGGTGATACAGATGGCTACATCATAGACTGGTTATACACAGATGGTTCTGAAAATGGATCGGTTGACTTTTATGCACCATATGAACCTGGTAATTACGTCTTTAGATTTTTCCCCAACGATACCTTCGACATCATTGCGGAAAGTGATCCTTTTGCAGTTTTGGATGTAGAAACAACCAATCCGGATGATAGTGGTGAAAAAGTATTGGTAAGAAAATCAATTTTCTGTGAAACGGTGGAAGAAGACTTACCCGTTAACGAAAAAATTGATTTTACTTACTCAGATGATTACTGCTATCTTTGGTTGGAATTAGGTTCATTCAAAGGCTCTCATGAAGGCATTTGGGAATGGTATTACCCCGATGGAGAACTTTATGATACAGTTTATCTGGATATTCCATCTGCCTATGAAAGAGGACTGGAAAGTTTTGACAGTCTCAGTTTATGGTCATGGATCCCGATTAAAGATGAACCTGAAAAACAGGCCGGTATTTGGAAAGTCCATTTCTATATTGACGAGGAACTGGTACTTGTAAAACAATTCATGATAAAAGAAACCCAAACTACAAAAAGACCTGTTATTGAAACAACAGAAAAAACCATCCAAATAGGAGAAATTTCTTTAAAAGTACCAGTCAATGCAGAATGGTTTGAAGACACTGAATATGAAGATTCATATTATATCAATCTGGAACCAGAAAAAGACTTTGGTCCTTTGGTAGGAATTGACTTTAGTCCTGAAGAGTTACTTTATGAAGAAGGAGAAGCATATCAGTACCAATCAGATTATTTGCAATTTGAAGGTTGGGATTATATTTCATACGATGAAGAATATGATTTAACAGACAGAATCATCGATTTAAAAATAATAGATCAATATGATTCATACGGGAATATGATTTATATCTTTTTTGTCTGTTCTGAAGATGAATATGAATTATGGGAAGATGAATTTGTAAATATCTTAGATTCTGTTAGAATAATAGAATAAGTCATATATAAAACAGGGGATTGTCCCAAGGTATCACTTAAGACAATCCCCTTAGCAACCATTATCTGTTATTTTTCATAAATTCTAGCAACATATCGTTTATTTCTTTCAACAACTCGGTTCTTTCACTTTCCATTTTGGATTCCAAAAGCGAAACCTTCTCTCTTAACTCTTTTATTTCCTTTTCCTGGTTGGCAATAATCTCTATCGCTTTATACATTCTTGGTGGTTCACCGCTGTGGATGGTTACAACGCCTTCCTCGCTAATGGTTTCCACATATTGCACATGGTTTTCAGATAGAAAATCGTAGATTTCATCATAGTTCTTTCCTTCATTTAATAAATCTTTGATCTTTTCAATCAGATTGATTTGACTTTCGCGATATAACCTCTTTTTACCTTCTCTCTTCGCATCAAAAAAATGATTTAAACGTGAAAGAATTCTTGATAGTGTACTATAAGGTATTCCGGTTATATCACTGATATTACTCTTATTCACCCATTTATCCATCTTAATCACCACTTTAAAAAGATTTGAATGGTTAATGTTGAATTGAAGCCAATCCTATACATAATAATTATACATCATAAACTAGAAAAAACCTAAATCCTAATGATAAGAGCGGAGCTTCTATTTCTTTGTTACGTTTTTTTTAACTCACGCTGTATTCCACTCCATTTAATTTTATTTTTACATTAAACCCTTAAATGTGACACTTGACATGTTCTTTACCCCCTCCCATAAACTTATATTTGAATAATGCCATAAGGCATTAAAAACAAATAGGGAGGAATATGAATGAAGAAGCGTTTGTTTGTTGTTTTACTTATCATTTGCGTTTTAACATCGATTTCTATTGCAGAAGAAATCAAAGGACCTTATGTAGACAAGGTTTATATTAACGTGAAGATGCAGGAAGAAATTGGTTTAAAAGATGCTGCAGAAGGAATCACAGATGTATTTTTATGGGGGGTTAATGCTCCAACACTCTACGGAATGCCGACAGCAGATCTGGAAAAGCTTGAAATCTATTCGGTTCCATCGGGAGCATGGTCGTTAAATATTAACCCATACCCGAACCAAGCGCCATACCAAGTAGAAAAAGAAGATGAAGTAGTATTTAACCCATTTGCTATTAGAGAAATCAGATTTGCAATCAATTTCCTCATTGACAGAAAGTATATTGTTGATGAAATTCTTGGGGGAGCAGGTTTCCCACTTTATTGTATGGCAACAGTTGGACAACCGGGTACAACAGAATACAACAAAGTAGCAGAAGAATTTGGCTTCAGTGCTGAAGGTAACGAAGAAAAGGCCATCAACGATATTGCAGCTGCTATGAAAAAGGCAGCAGCTCTTCCAGAAAACAACGGAAGACTCGTTAAAGGTGAAAAATATTGGGAGTTTGACGGAAAACCGGTAGCCATTCAATTTGTTATCCGCGTTGATGACCCCAATGGAAGAGTTATAGAAGGAAACTACGTTTCAAACCAATTGGAAAAGGCAGGATTTAAAGTTGAAAAACTTATGTGGGACAGGGCAAAATCCAACAAAATCGTATACTCCGGAAATCCCGCTGACTATGAATGGAACATCTACACAGAAGGTTGGGGTGCCGGCGCAACAAGACGATACTGGGAACATATTGTAGCACAAATGTATGCCCCATGGTACGGATTTATGGCTGGAGGTTCCATTGAAGGCAATTGGAACTATAAAAATGAAAAATTAGATGAGTTAACTCGAAATGCCTATTACGGAAAATTTGTCACTATTGAAGAATACTGGAAATACGCATTAGAGGGTTTGAGAATTGGATTAGGAGAATCACTGAGAATCTACGTTTGTGCTCAAGAAGATTTCTTTACTGCTAATAAAGACCGGTTTGAGCAAAGAT
>CAYOFT010000158.1:0-4447 GCA_964403295.1 uncultured Thermotogaceae bacterium
CAAAAACCATCATCAAAGAGATCTTTGCAAATTACGAGAAATTGAGTGATGAGATAAAAGCGGAGATTCCGCTTAAAAGGGTTTGGATGTTGAATTTGGAGGAGTAAGTTAAAGAATTGGTTGAAAAAGCCTGGTTAAAGAAGTGAGAGAGGCAGAGGATATTGGTTGAAATGAAAATCAAACAAACGGATTATTGTGGCTATTGTGACAAAATAGTTGAATATACAATAGAAAAACGCGAAAATGTTGAGCGCATTATCAAAGGCGAACGTTTTTTTGTGGATGAAAATGTGGCTGTTTGTGCCAACTGCGGGAATGATATTTTTAACAACAGACTTGAAAATGAAAATCTGAAAAGAGGTTTTAAACAGTACGAACAAAATCACTCTTTATGAAGGTTTAATACCCTACCCGGGGGACAGGTCTGCTGATACGGAAATCACCAGTCCTGTCCCCGCTAAATTTTACCCCCGGTACATTTCAAAAACGTTTTCATTTGAATTATTCGCCTTTGCTTGAGCTGTAGATTCACTCTTAAAAATAGTATAATATAAGAGCGAAAATACAGAAGGTGATAAAATGGAAAACAAGGATAAGATCATTCAAATGGCTAAAGAACATGATGGGATTATTCGCACAAGTCATATGGGGTCTTCCACGGTTTGTTTGAGAATGATGTAATTTTGTAGAGTGGACAAATATTCTCATTCTTTATATTCTCCCCATCCAAAATAGTCTACTAGTTTACCGAATGAATCATAGACTCGAACAGCATCTCCTCTGTTATTGTGAATATAAGCGTTTGTCCAAACGTTAACTGTTGCTTCTTTCCCAGAGTGAACAGAAAAGGTTTCTCCAGGGTTAAGTGTGATGTCAGACAGATAATATTCTTGTTCTCCGCTGACACTCAATATTCTCCAACCATCTAGATTGATAGGTATATTACCTGTGTTTTTAAGTTCTACAGATTCATCTGAACCATAGTACATAACATTTGAAATGATGACACTTGCATCAGAAGTTCTTAATAGTTTTTTTCTTGTTTGTTCTGGATTTATATAAGTTGTACTCAATTCTTCATGATTCCCCCATAATCCAATATTATTCAATTTAGCATAAGCCTCAGCGTTTCTAAACATGATTTGGTAATCGTTTCTAAAGATGATTTCGTTATTAACAGTTGCATAGCCATTAGAAATGAGATTCAAATTATGTAAAATCCATTTATCTTCAACCTTGAACCATAAATAAGCAAGCAAGCGGTAATTTGGGTCTCTTAAATTTTTTTCATAGCTTAAGTAAACAGTAGATCCAACCGGACACAAAGTTTTTGTGAAATTACTGGAGATTTGTTCACTTTCTTTTTTTGTTTTATTTTCATCTTTTGCTTCAAGGGTGCTAACACCTATTAATTGAACAAATTCAATACTATCTTTAAGAGTTACAATAATAGAATTACTGTCAACATTTCTGATAACTTCACCAATAGCGAAATTATCTGGTTTTAATTGAGAGTAATCCCATTGAAATGTTATTCCATTTTTGATTAATTCTTCAGAAAAGACTGAACAAGCAATGATTGCTATGAAAGAGAAAAGAAATAATTCTTTTAGTTTCATTTTCTTCACCTCGCAATGTTTTTTAGAACAGAAGGAGTCATATCTTTAGTATACCAAAAAGTTAAAGAGAAACATAAATATTGTTACATTGGTTTATTAGAAAGCATAATTCTTAAAAAGAAGGTTTTAAAAAGGCCATTAATACGGGGGACAGGTTCCTTGATACCGTGCTAAGAAAGCTTAAGCCCTTAAGCTTTCTTAGCCTTGAAGTATTTTCCCTGCGGGAAAAACTTCAATCGATGGTAAGCGGGAAATCTTTAAATCCGGGGGACAGGGCCGCTGATACACGGATTTTAAAAGGCAAAATCCTTAATCATCGGACCAGTCCCCCTCAGTATTAATCAAGGATCCTGTCCCCCTATGTATTGTTGTTGAACAGAAGTAGGGAAAGAAAAATCCACAGGGAGGGATTAGGATGAAAAAGATTAATCGATAAGGCCGGCCTTTGGGTCGGTTTAATTGACTAAAAGTAGGTAAATTCGCCTGTTGGTAAAAGTAAATTGAAATCGCCAGAGCGGTCCCCGCTATGCTCAGACATTACGGTTTTACAAATATACTTAAAACATGTATAATATAAGTATATTTGTAAATAAAGGTGATAGTCATGAATCATAAAAAACGACTTGAAAAACTGATTCAAAAACATCATGGAACCATTTTAAGTGCTGATCTTGATCAATATGAAATACCAAGAGTATATCTCCAAATGTTGGTGGCAGAGGGAAAGCTTGAGAAAGTTGATCGAGGTGTATATGTTTCTAATGATGCTATTGAAGATGAAATGTATGCTATACAAACAAAGTATCCAAAATTAATATATTCGCACGAGACTGCGCTTTTCTTACACGGACTGTCAGATAGAACCCCATTCGAATATTCAGCAACCGTACCAAGCGGGTACAAGGTTGTTTCCAAAATTTCCGAAAGAGTGAAAATATACTATATCAAAAAGGAATTACACGAAGTTGGTGTTCAAATGGCCAAAAGTTCTTTTGGCAACACAATCAAAGTTTATACTATTGAAAGAACCATATGTGACATCATCAGAAGCAGAAACAGGATAGATGGACAAATCCTTAATCAAGCATTAAAGGATTTTGTTAAATTGAATTCGGTGGATTATTCTTTACTTGTGGATTATGCAAAAAAACTCAAGATTGAAAGGGTCCTTACACATTATTTGGAGGTATTGCTATGAGGGGAAAAGCTATGAGCTTGAAAGCAAAAATCAGAAATTTAGCTAAGCAGAAGAATATGTCTGCTCAAGTGATACTTCAAAATTATATGTTTGAACGTTTTCTTGAAAGGCTTTCAAAATCAGTATATAAAGATAAATTTGTTTTAAAGGGAGGAATACTGATTGCTGCTCTTGTGGGTATAGATAATCGAGCTACAATGGATATGGATGCTACCGTAAGAGATTTTCCTATTAATACTGAATCATTAACAAAAGCAATCAGGGAAATTTGTAGGATCGATATTGATGATAATGTAACTTTTTATCTTTCTGAAATTGGAAGTATCAGGAGTGATGATGAATATGGAGTCGGAGTCAATGGGGACTATTAGTAAAATCCGGGGGACAGGTTCCTTGATACGGGAACGTGGTCAAGCAAGATATTGACCATAATCAAGTCTCCTGTCCCCCTATGTATCGTTGTTGAACATAAGGAGGGAATGAAAATTCCACAGGAAGAGATTAGGATGAAAAAAATTTAACGAGTATTTAATCAGAAGAACAGAGAAGAGTTGTTAGAGAAGAACAAGTTTATTTTCTTTGACGCAGTTTGTAGATAAGGTTCTCTGTTGGGTATACGATAAGGCCGGCTTTCGGGTCGGTTTTTGTTTTCAAGATGCTTTTTTTGAATTTTCCGATAATTTGTACAAGATGTATTGATTGAGACTGACTCCTTCCAATTTTGCAGCTGCTGAAAGGGTTGCATGCAATGTTTTGGGCATTCTCACAAGTATTTTGCCTGAAAAATGATCCGTTTGTTTCAGAGGTTTTGGAATGTCCATATTTTCTTCGATGGCTGCTTCAAAATATAGTTCCATGGCTTCTTTCAAGTTCTCTCGTGCTTCTTCTTCAGTATCTCCATCACTATGGCATCCCGGGAGTTCAAGTACGGAAGCATAAAAGTATGTACCAGATTCATCGTTTATTTTTTCAATGCTGATATGATAGGGTAATTCCATATAGTCGTCCACTGTCATTTCAATCACTCCATATCATTGAAGATTTTTATAATCTGTTTAATATAGACTGCTTTTAAGGGGGTTTTTCTTGGTAATATAAAAACCAAACCGCTTTGATTTTTAAATCTGTGATGTGATCCTTTGATTCCTGCTATCGAGTAGCCACAGTATTCAAGCACTTTAGATGCTTCATCAAAACGTATATTACTAGGTTGTCTATTCATCTTGTCTATTAGTTTTTTGATATCACTCATGAAAACTCTCCGATTTTATCTATAGATATAATATCTTATATAGTATCACTTGTCAAGTGGAAATGAAAAAAAATCTTTGAATATCCATTCAAATAAAAAAAGTAATCTTAGTCTGGATCCAACCCCGTACTTTCACAAAAGTTTTACACGATTGGGGTGTTTCTAAAACTGACTCGCCGATCGTATTGATAATGTTAGTGTTTTGGAATTTTTGGAAACTGTCGATGTGAGAGAAGATAGAAAAAATGAAGGCTGGATCAGTGTGGTTGTCAGGAAGGAATGAAAATTCCACAGGAAAAGATTAGGATGAAAAAGATTAATCTATAAAACCGGCCTTCGGGTCGGTTTTTTGTTGGAACTTTCAATAGGGAGTAAACA
>CAYOFT010000159.1:0-4431 GCA_964403295.1 uncultured Thermotogaceae bacterium
CTTTTAGACGGGTCGATAGATTCGATTTCAAAACCGGTTTTCATTTTTCTCTCCATTAATTAAAAGTTTCAGTGAATTTACTCTCTACATTTGAAAATCCCCCCTTTTGGGGGGTAAGAACCACTTATGGCAATGGAGTGACTTCATAATACTAACAACACGGTTCTTGTTAGTCTCACAAAACCCACCCTCTTCGGGGGCACCCCTCCGTAGGAGGGGAATTTTGTAGTTTTTAGCCTTTTGTATCACCACATAAAATCTTATTAACGTTAGGAACAAGGGGTGTGGCTTGACACTCTGCAGGGTTTTCAGAAAAGAGCCGTGAGCGATTAGTAAAAGGCGTTAAGAAAACTGCTTGTTTGAGCGTAGCGAGTTTGCAGTTTTTAGCCTTTTGCGTATGAGCGAATCGGTGTCTTTTCGAAAACACGAAGCCGGTCAAGACACACCCCTTGGTCCGGATTATTTTTTCAACTTTATCAATGCCCCAAAGACCTTGGATCCATTGCGTCTCTCATGGCGTCTCCAAACAGGTTAAACGCTAAAATGGCAACAAAAAGGAATACACCCGGCAATAACAACCATGGGTATTGCTCCAATACCGACAATCTCTGAGCCTGAGCCAGCATGAGTCCCCAACTGGATTGGGGTTCACGAATTCCGTATCCCAGGAATGAGAGTCCCGCTTCACCCAGAATATATCCGGGAATCGCCAGGGTTGCCGAAACAATGATGTATGTGCTGGTATTGGGAATGATATGTTTCCAAATGATTCTTCTGGTTGGATATCCCATGGCACGGGCGGCTTCCACATATTCGGATTGCTTAATGGAGAGCACCATTCCCCTGATAACCCTGGACATGCCGGGCCATCCAATAAATGAGAGTATGATGATAATCATCAGATAGGTAATATGTGATGGCAAATCAGCGGGTAAAATAGCTCTTAGAGAAATCAACAAATACAAACTTGGAATAGACATAAGAATCTCGGTAATTCTCATCAGGATTTCATCAATCCAGCCACCGTAATAACCGGCCATACCACCCAGCAAAAGTCCCAGTGTAAAGGTGATTAAAATCCCTGCAAATCCAACCGTTAAGGATACTCTCGATCCAAAGAAAATTCGAGTTAACACATCTCGGCCATAGGCATCAGCTCCAAACAGGTAAAACTGAGCCGGTCTGTCTACCCCAAACAAGTGAATATCCCCGGGAATAAACCCTAACAATTTGTATTCCCATCCCTTTATAAACCATTTGATGGTAAAGCGTTTTAAATCAAAGCTTTCGATGGAAGAGATTATGTAGTTTTCCTTCGTTCCGTCTTCATAGACAATACTGATCTCTTCTACACCTTCTGTCAGTTTAATCGATTCTAACTCTCCTATTCGATTCATCTTATATGAATGGATAGGATCGTCTTTATACGTTTGCAGTTCATCTGCATCGGTAATAACCCGTGAGATGCCCGCGCTTTTCATCACTTCCGTTTTTGAAAGGGGAATTCTTTCAAGTTCTTCCTTTGAATTTCTTAATACCCGTTCTCTTTCAGTTCCAACGGCAATGATTTCAGATCTGAAGACAAGAGAAATATCTGTAACACCGCTTTTCTCAAGAGCATACTCATGCCTGATACCTTCCTCATCTTTGAAATCTATATATTCGATCACGGAAGCAGGTTCATAAATTCTCTGGTAGGTTACCGGGTCTCTGTAGCTGACCACATCATAGATGTAGGGAGCAACCCATTCACCTTCATATTTCCAATGTATTTCAGACGGAGGTGCATAGGTTCGGTCAGTTTTTTGCGCAAATGGATCTGCCGGTGAAAAGAAATCGGCAAAGAGCATAATGACATACAAAATAAGGAGAATCACTAATGAAATTCTACCTGTATTATGCCTTTTGAAAGCACGTAACAACAGTCTCCATCTGCTCATATATTCCACTTCAAAGGATTGTTCTATATTATCATTGGTTACTACTTTTTGTTCAGGCTTTTTTTTCATCACATCACACCCTTACTGGAATCTCTTTCGGACTCTGGGATCGGTTGCTGCCAACAATAAATCTGCCGAGAGGTTCCCAATAATTAGCATCAGGGAACTTAACAAAAGACTTGCCATAACGAGATACAGATCTTGTGAATTCAAGGCTTCTATTGTCAACCTTCCCATACCGGGCCAGCTGAATACAGTTTCTGTCAGCACGGCTCCGCCAAGGAGTGAAGATAATGTATAACCAAACATAGTAATGAGCGGGTTAATGGCATTTCTCAATGCATGCTTGTAAATAACCACTTTTGAGGGCATTCCCTTTGCCTTTGCGAATTCTACATAATCCATGCCCAATTGGTCGAGAAACTGACCACGCATCTGCCTCATAACACCCGCAAGAGCCGAAAATCCCAATGTAATGGCAGGCCCTGCAACATGCCACAGATAGTCTCCGATTTTTCCCCAAACAGACATATCTGCGTGATTCATGGCGGTCATTCCCCCAATGGGAAACCACCCCGTTTTAGAGGCAAAATAGAGGAATAACAGGGCGAAGAAAAAGTTTGGAATCGACAATCCGATAAAGGCAACGATTGAAGAAACCTGATCGCCCATTTTGTATTGATGCAAGGCGGCATAGATACCCACAGAAATACCAATCGACCAACTCAGTATCAGTGTTGTAATACTCAACAGAAGGGTAGCCCCAAGCCTTCCCCATATGATATCGTAAACGGGTTGATGGTATTGAAAGGAATATCCAAAATTTCCCTGTACTACTTGGAAAAGCCATTTACCGTATTGCACAATAAAGGGCTGGTTTAGCCCAAATTTCTCTTCCAGTGTTTTAATCGTTTCAGTTGTATAACTGGGATTCATTCTGAATTGATCCAAAAAATCCCCGGGCGCAGCATTTATAATCAAAAAAGATAGGAACGAAACCCCCAATAATACCGGAAGTGCCATTATAAGCCTTCTCATTATGTACTTGAACAAAGAATTCTACCTCCTGCACAGTCCTGGTTTTGTTAAAAATCCCGGGCTTTGTTATCCAAAGCCCGGTTTATTGTTATAATACTACAAAAAACTTATTTGTCCTTATATAGTGCCCAGAGGTTCCAACCCCATGAAGAGAATCCGCCAATTTCGACGTTCTTCAAGTATGTCGGATAGGCATACAAATTCAACTGTTGAACAGTGTAAATCATAGGAAGGTTGTCTGCAACCAACATCTGGAATTCGGAGAAGAGTTCCCATCTTGCGTCTTCATCCATTTCCGCTGACTGTTCTTTGTAAATCTTGTCAATTCTCCATTCGTAGTAAGGAATATTGTAAGTCTTGGGGTCAACAAAGTCCTTGAGATCCGGTGAGTAATTCCAGAAATGGAGTCCACCTTCAAGAGACCAAACGTTAGATCCACTGTGTGGGTCAACGCCACCTGTCAGTCCCATTATCATTGTTTCCCAGTCTCCTGTGTTCATCAAATGTCCAACCAATGTGTTAAAGTCGATGGGGTTGAAAACGGCTTCAATACCGATTTGACCAAATGTATCAACGATCAGGTTACAGGCTTTTTCTCGAACCTGGTTTCCGGCATTGGTTGTCAGGTTGAATTTTACAACATTTCCAAATTTGTCTAAGAGTTTGCCTTCGTCGTTCCATGTGTATCCGGCATCTGCAAGCACTTCTTTTGCCTTTTCCAAGTTGAATGGATAGGAATGATCTTCAACTTCAGGGTCGTAGAATGGGGAAGCAGGACTAACGCCACTCCACTGAGGCTGTGCCAGACCGTTGTAAATAACATCTATCATGGCATCTCTGTCCATAGCATATGAAAGAGCCTGTCTGAATGGAACATCGGAGAACCACGCAGCTTTTACAGGATCTTTGTAGTTGAAGTTCAAGCAAAGGAACAATGTGGAGCTGGTGGGACCGTAAGGTCTAACAATCCAACCTTTTTCCTCTTCCTGTGCCTTTACAGCAGGATAGTCATCTGCGGGAACACCCAAGAAATCAAGTTCTCCTGCTTCAAATCGAAGTCTCATGGTGTTCTGGTCAGCTGTAACAACCCAAACCATTTCATCAAAGTAAGGCAGTTGGTTGCCGGCCTTATCATAACGATGATAATAAGGGTTCTTTGTCATAACAACACGTTGTTCTGGGATGTATTCAGATACGATGAACATGCCACTACCAACCAGGTCATCTACATCGCTAACGGTCCATACCTGTGAAATTGTTTCATTTTCAACGGCTTCCTGTAAAACGTGTTTGGGAAGGATGGTGACTGCACCAAGTGTTCTCAAACCAGGTGCGAAGGGTTTCGGATATTCGATCAATACTGAGTTGTCTCCCACCAGTTCAACTTTAGGCAGGTTTCCTTCTCCGTCTCTGATAACGTCGATGGTATTTCCGGTAATGAGTCCCTCTACCT
>CAYOFT010000160.1:0-4380 GCA_964403295.1 uncultured Thermotogaceae bacterium
TCTTTTTCACTTTTTACCACTCCCCTATCTTAATGGAACAAGAAAATTTTATTATAGGTAACTCACTTATTCTACCATCAAAAGATATATATTCTCCAACGGTAAATCCTATAGCATAATGATTTAAAAGATATAAAAAACCTGCATTAACGATTAAACCGTTTTTTTCAAAAAAAAGACCTTCAAACTGATTATAACCCCAACAGGTAGAAATTCCAAATTTTGGCGTTAATGCTGAATCGAGTTTTAAAAATACTCCTATCGTATCTATAATACCAAATTCATGTACATATGTAAAATCATTCTCAAAAATTAAATATCGACTGCTAAGATTCAGATGCAAAAAAGGTGCAATATGCTCCACCTTTTCCACACCAACTCCTATATCAAACCGCAGTGCAAACAAGCTGCCAAACGTAAATAAAAACAAAAGGCAAAAAATCAATAAGCCCTTTGAAACTGAACGATCAGTCTTCTTCACCGCTTTCTTCATCAATATCATTGTCTGCCTTTCCCGTAACACCTGCTGTTTGTTCCTGAGCTTCTGATTCAGAATCATCCTGTGAATTTTCATGCTGACCGACTTCACGCTCTAACAATTCTCTGAGATAATCCCCCTCAATAACTTCTTCTTCAAGTAACAGTTCCGCCAGATGTTCTATTTCCTTTTTATATCTGCTTATGATTTCCAAGGCCTTCTGATACGATTTGTTCATCAGATCTTTGACTTCCTGATCTATCTGAAAGGCGATTTTTTCGCTGTTTCGGGATTTGGATATTTCTTTTCCCAAAAAGACTTCTTCTTCTTCGCTCTCCCACATAACAGGTCCCATATTCTCACTCATACCCAGTTTGCACACCATTGTTCTTGCCAATTTCGAGGCTCTTTCGATATCATTGGCAGCACCTGTGGTAATCTCATTAAAGAAAAACTCTTCAGCAGCCCTGCCTCCCAGCAAACCGGTTATCCGATTGGCCAGCTCTGTTTTACTGTTTAAGTATTTGTCTTTTTCCGGCAGTTGTAAGGTATAGCCTAATGCTGCATGTCCTCTTGGGATTATCGAGACACGGTGAACGGGTTCATTGGTTTTTAAAACAGTGGGGATAATGGCATGTCCCAGCTCATGAAAGGCGATGATCCGTTTCTCCTCTGGAGAAAGGATACGACTTTTTCTTTCCGGGCCTGCAATAACACGGTCAATGGCCTCTTCCATATCATCCATGAAGATTTGTTCTCTATTGTTTCTCAATGCAAGAAGGGATGCCTCATTAATGAGGTTTTCCAAATCAGCCCCCACAAAACCCGGGGTCCTTTTTGCGATAATCTCCAATTTTGCATCAACGGCAAGGGGTCTGTCTTTTGCATAAATCTCCAATATCTCTTCCCGTCCCTTGACATCCGGCGGATCAACCATTACCTTCCGATCAAAACGCCCCGGTCTGAGCAAGGCCTTGTCCAAAATATCCGGTCTGTTGGTTGCAGCCATAACTATAACGCCCTCATTGGTTTCGAATCCATCCATCTCTACCAGAATCTGGTTCAGGGTTTGCTCCCTTTCATCATGGCCTCCACCAAGTCCGGCACCTCTATGTCTTCCTACCGCATCAATTTCATCTATAAAGATGACCGAAGGGCTTGCGGCTTTTGCCTGCGTAAAAAGATCTCGAACCCTTGATGCACCCACACCCACAAAGAGTTCCACAAAGTCTGATCCACTCATATGAAAGAAGGGAACCCCTGCTTCTCCTGCTACAGCCCTTGACAAAAGGGTTTTACCGGTACCCGGAGGGCCTACCAAAAGCACCCCTTTAGGCATTCTTGCTTTCATCTTTTTAAATTTGGATGGGTTTTTAAGAAACATGACCAATTCTTCTAAATCTTCTATGGCTTCGTCCACTCCGGCAACATCTTTAAAAGTGACTTTCTTTCTATCCTTTGACAGTTTCTTTGCAGGGCTTTTAGTAAATGTAAAGGCTTGATTTCCCCTGCCTGAAACCGATCGCATCATTGAAAAAAAGATAAAAACAAAAAGCAGCAACGGCACAATATTCAGCAGTATTGCCCACCAAAAATCACCGGAATTCTGTTTACCTTTTATCTTCGCTCCACTTTGAATCAGTTCGTCCATTATGGAAGAATCTCTTAATACCCATGGTGCATACACTTCATATACTGTGTCCTGAAAAGATCCGCCACTTTTAAATGTGATAACACCACTATCATCAATTACAATCTCTTGAACCTTCCCATCTTTCACCATGGAATAGAAGGTTGTAAAATCCACTACTTGGGTTGAATTTGTCATTGGTCCCTGATAGGCCATGGCTATCAGAATGATGATAACCACCATGCCAAACAACAGTAACAGATTATTATTAGGCCTCCGTGGAGGCTTGTTGTTCATTGAAAATCTTGGTTCTCTTTTTGGGTCATCGTTATCATTGTTTTCGTTTGTAGAGAATTTTTTGATTAAATCACTTTTCTTCATCTTTAGCAATACTTTGCGGAATGTACCGCTCCCTCCCTTCAAAATCCTGATTGTTCTAAACATTATAAATTATCTTTAAACATCTTACAGTATTTGGAGTAATTTTATAATCTTCCGAGATTCTTAACCCCATACACCAAATTATATCATGTTTTCCATTTTCCAATATCAATTGTTTTCTTTTTGCATATTTTTTTATTCCCGCGTCGGTCATCAGCCGGGAAATCCTTTTAAAATTTTTCATTCCAAGAGGCTTGATTCGATCGCCCTCTTTCCAAAATCTTATTTTTAAAGGCAATTGGACTTTGTCATAATCCAGGTAAGCAATGCAGTTGTTAGCAGATAGGGCGAAAGTCTTTTCTCGTTCATAAGGCAACAGCTCAAAACAAATGACTTCATCTTGATTGAATAAATCAAGGACAAGGTTTATGACGTTTTTTTCCTCCAGTTTTTTTTTGAAATCCTCTCCTAACATAATCTGTCGGTTTTCTGATTTTTGATTATTTTTAGTACTTTTGTCAAAACCCACAATATCATTGCTGCGCAAGAATCTAACGGAATGTGAAATCGTTATTTCAAAGTCCCCTTCTTCCGATAATTTCAAACAGATATCTTCCACTTTTTTCTTTGTTAAACCTACCGGTGAACCGTGCCACTTTTGATACATTCTAATTAACAGTTCACGAATGTAAGAAAGTGACTTGTAGCGCAGATGTTCCAGACTGATTTCAACCGAATTCGATGAAAAGTGTGCCTTTTGAAGAACTTGATCTATCATTTCACAAAGGACTCTGTCGGCATTTTTAAGATTTTCAAGATCTCTTATAAAAATATCCTTCACTTCAGTTCCAAATTCGTTTAGAAGAAATGGTATTAATCGCTGTCTGATTTTATTTCTTAAGAAGCGGGTATCCTCATTTGTAAAGTCTTTAAAGAAAAACAATCCTTTTTCTTTAATATAGGCAGAGATTTCATCCTTTGAATAGCTCAAAAAAGGACGTAAGATGTCCCCTTCGATACGATTCATAGTATTGATTCCATTTAATCCCGTTCCTCTTATTAATCTTAAAAAAAAAGTCTCCAGCAAATCATCTTGATGATGTGCCATGACAATCCATTTGGCATTGTAGGTTTTCTTGACTTTATTCAGTAGTTTATATCGTTCATCTCTTGCTAATTGTTCTAGACTGGTTTTTGCTCCTAAGATGCATTTTTTGGCTTTTATGTCAATTGATTCAGCATAGAATGGTATTCTGTTTTCTTCACAATATTTTTTTAACCATTGTTGTTCTTCCATTGATTCATTTCTGATTCGATGATCAAGGTTAGCAACACAGAATTTTAGAGGGTGGGTTTTTTTAAAATTTTGAAAAACATCCAGCAGAACCATGGAGTCAGAGCCACCTGAAATGGCCAAAACAAATCTGTCATCCTCATTGGTATTTTCTTTGATAAAAGAAAAAAGGTTCGTCAAGAACCTTTTTTCTGTTGAGTTATTCTTCTGTTTGAACATAAAATTCTCCATTGGAGCCAGTGATAGGATTTGAACCCACGACCTGCTCATTACGAATGAGCCGCTCTACCAGCTGAGCTACACTGGCCCTCTAATTACAGATGTATTTTACCAGAAAAGGGGAGCCTTTGCAAGTGTACTGGAGTAAAAAACACTCCTTAGTAAAAAACACTCCTTAGTAAAAAACACTCCTTTAAGTGTTACAAAAAAGAATTTACTAGTACAACAATCCTCAAGAAATTTATAAACTTTAGGATCAAGGGGTGTGGCTAGACACTTGGAGTTTCTGAGACAACTCCCGGGAATTTGCTTTACAAATTCCACTGCAGGGTTTTCAGAAAAGAGCCGTAAGCGATTAGTAAAAGGCGTTAAGAAAAC
>CAYOFT010000161.1:0-4378 GCA_964403295.1 uncultured Thermotogaceae bacterium
AAAGGAAATCTGATGAAAAAGACACAACATAAATACATTCTTTTCTTACTGGTACTGTTTTCTGCCTTTTTTTTATCAAGTTGTACCAGTTTCCGCTCTGTTAAACTGCAAGACGGCCTTGAAGCCCCCCGGTATGACGAATCCTCTTCCTGGCTATTTCAGGAATTATCTTCACAGAAAAAATTAGATGTATTTTATGTGTATCCAACCATTTATGGGGGCGAGAATCCCACTAATATGGATATCTACAATGAGGAGTTACGGGACAAAGCCATGCGGAGTTTTAAAAAACAGACCGGCGTTTATACTGAGGTCGGCAACATTTTTGCCCCTTTTTATCGCCAGGTCTCCATGGCTGTTCTGGATCCTGACGAAGATACTTATAAAAATAAAAATTTTCTCCTGGGTTACAAAGATGTGTCTCGGGCATTTGAATACTATCTCAAGCACCTGAATGATGGTCGCCCTTTTATTCTTGCCGGACACAGTCAGGGCTCAATGAATCTGATCACGCTGATGCGGGAGCATTTTGAGAGTGTCAAACTACAGAAACAGCTTGTTGCGGCTTATCTCATTGGCTACTCGGTCACAAAAGAAGATTTCAAACAATACCCCTGGATGAAACCAGCCACAGGCGAATCAGATACTGGGGGTATAGTTTCTTATAACAGCCAGGCCCCTGGGGCGAAGGGGCCTCCGGTCATTCTACCAGGCGCTTTCTGCATTAACCCCCTTAATTGGAAAACAGATGGTACCCCGGCAGCCGCCTCGTCAAATCTTGGCGCTGTTTTTTTTAAGGCAGATGGCAGTGTTGATAAGGTTGTTCCATATTACTCAGGTGCAACGATTGATATAGCCACGGGCGCACTGACGACGGTCCTTCCCGAAGAATTGGATACAGGGGGGTTTCCGAAAGGTATCTATCATATTTATGATTATTCACTCTGGTTTAATAATCTGAAAAAAAATATAAAACTGCGATCAGAGAATTATATGAAATCTGCAAAATAGCGCACCTTTGCAATGTATATTGAGGGGACATAATACTTAATTTAACTTTTTCAATTAAGTATTATGTCCCCTTATCTCTCAACCCCAAAGGCCTTTTTAACTCATAATTCAATCCCTCACATAACAACGAACTAACCAGCGGCGGTTAGGTAGGCACAGGCTTCCAGTGGGTTGCTGAAAATGTAAACTGCAATGATGCTCAAACCGCCCCGCTTTTAGCCGTCTGCGTTGAGTGACAGGTTATGAGCTCCGTCCAGTTCTCAAAACATCTAAAAGGTTGAAAGTTGCCCTTTCCCATTTATCTGTAGGGCCAACGCTATGTCCACTAGAATCTCCTGTTATTTTTGATTCTAGATCCATAAGAAGCTCTGCTGTTGTATTTAATAAATCCCTTATTTCATTTGGTTTAATACCGTGTTTTTTGTACAGTTGGCTTGGATAAACATATGCCTCTTTATGTGCAATTATTTTCGACCTAATGGTTTTCATATTTGAAACTAATTTTGTAAATGGTTTCAATTCTTGGTCAAATCGTTTAGCCAATTCAGACAAACCATTATTAATCATTGTCGACTTTAAGGCTCTAATATTATGAGTCCTGCCATCTGAGCTAAAGAGGCATGAAGTCTCAATGAACATCATCTTATAATTGCCGCTATTCGCCGCATGAAAAAAATCAACATATCGATCGTCATCCATGTCTTCAAAGTATTCATCAAGTGCTTTACCTTTGCCACGCAATGTGAACCATATTTGGTAATGCGCCAATGCTGAATTTTGACTATCTCGTACATGCTGGAAGCATTCGACTAATTCTTCGTTCATGATTTATACCTGTCAAGCTCATAACGACAAAATCAGCGGCGCCTGTAAGACGTCCGCTGGATTGACTGGTTATGCATTACATATTCTTCAAAGTCTGCTCGATCGCCAGTTTGTGTTTGGCAACGTAATCGCAGCTTGGTTCTTGGCCGCACTTTCTACATTTTAAATCGTACGCGGAATTAATGGTCTGGCACTGAGGGCAGGCATAGTTTGCACGAATATTTTTAAGCCAGTATTCATAGCCCATGGCCTTGATCTGTTCCAGGTCATCCCAAAGTTCTATCCTATGAGGTCTTTCAGATTGAAACTGTTTTAGATCACTACAGGGATAATCCTCACATTCAATACAGAAATCAATTCCTCGTTCAGCGGCGCATGAGAACATTTTGCATTTTTCACAATAAGGCCCTCTCTTGTCCGACCGACATCCGTAACATTTGACCGCTTCCTCTGAGAGTTGGAATCGTTCCGCTAGTCCCTTAAGCCTTTCCGGGTCTTCCCTCGTAGCGATGAATAGAGTGCATGCCTCACAGAAAAGGCCGCATACCGCAGATGTCTTTTTATCCAATTTTCCAGAATGCTTTTCATCTTTTTGCATGTCGAGTCCCTCCAATGTTTTTCAAAACTCCGTTCACCTTTTGCTGCATAACGCCGCTGCTCAGGGGCGGTGATGTCTTATCCGCCGTCCCTTGCAGCATCTGGTTATGTAAGGTTTTTGTCTTAAATTAACGATATAACCAAGCAAGCCTCCACCCACTCTCTCCAATCCAGGCTCTCAATGATAGCCAAAAAATAAATATCTGAACAATTGGAGGCATATCTGCTTTGATATCCACGAGGTATTTTAAAAAAGCTGTATCTCTCACAATCGTTCCTATCAATTCATCGTCTTTATACAACTCATAATGTAGATACAATCGATCATGAAAAAGGTCGCCGGGATTGAGCTTATATTGTAGGTGCTCGAAATCGACTATATATTTTAACCCTATTCCGTTGGGCTTGTGAGCTTGACCCAAGAATGAATACCCTTGTGAAAAAAGACAATACGTTCCTTCAAACTGTTTTTCACGAAAAAATGTAAAATCACCTTCCTTTCCTGAAAAGCTGGCAGTCGGCTTGAGTAAAGATGCTTTTAGACTCCCGAGATCTTCATTCTCAGAGGAGAAGCTATAGCTCAGGAACGGTGGTTTTCTCTTGGCTCTAATCATTTCTATTTACATAACGGTTGAGCTAACCTGCCGCGCCAACAGCCGTCAAAAAAGCGGCTCAGTTTCTCGCGGTCAGGTTAAGCGATTGGTTATAAATTTTTATTTAATTATTCATGATATTCGTATACCGAGTAGAACAAGAATGAGTATCATTAAAATTATGCTACCCCAGATTAGCCATTGGGGTTGCGATCTCACATATGCATTTTTAACTGGATCAAGGTATAGATTAGATTCTTCTGCCTCTCTTTTTGCCTTTGGTTGATTCAAAAAGTCCTTGTGGAGTTTTCGAGTTTTTCTCCATTGCCAAGAAAAAAGGGCCGCCACAATCACAAGGAAGATGACAAGTGGTATATTTTCAAAAATTTCCATCTTTATTTTTTGATCAACCCAAAATTGAAAGAAAATTTAATTTTATCAAATTACTGCTAATTTATAACGGGTTTTTCACGGGCGCCCGTTGTTTGGCGTGCTGTGCAAAAAAAGGTTATGTGCTTTTTCCTCAAGAATTTCAACAAAGGCGTGATGACTTAATAACCGTTCAAGCTCGCCTTTCATATATGCGTTTAAATTCTTTATCATATTGTCGTATATTGATTTTGCAATAGAAGCATGTTCATAATTCCATAAAGACATTTCTTTTGGGATCTTTGTAACTGGATAGAAACCACAATTATCATCATATTCATCGATATTATCAACTTTGATATAAATAAAATCCGCCTTCAAATGAACTATATCATTTCTGATATTTTTTAATTCTATGTATTGCATAAATCCTTCTGAATTTTCATCAAAAGTCTCGATTTCATCGCCAGCTCTATAAACAATTCCATTTGAGTTTCGTAACACATCAACATTGGACAAACATTTTATTGAGGCATTTAACCATTTGTCTTTTGCGCTGATTTTTTCTAATTCTTTTTTTTCATAAACACCATAATATTCATAAACAACATTTACTATTGCTTCTAATGCGACAGGGAATAATAGAATTGATGCTCTCGACAAAACTTGCTCATGCTTTTTGTTTGAATTATTTTTGGCTTCTCCAGCGAACTCATACAATTGAAGAGCATCATTGATGATATAAAATGCAGGATTCTTTTTATAAAGGCAGTCCCATTCCGAATCTATTATTTTTGCCATTTTATGAAAATCCGGGATAATCGATTAATTTTTAAACCATAACTACACTTATTCAACCTGCATAAACGGGTTCAAGCCCATCAAGCGTGTTTCATATAAGTGGCCGCCCCTGTTTAGAATTCAATGTTTGCTTGCATTAGTCTTTAATTTCATAAGATTGAAAACTACGTCCGCTAACCTTA
>CAYOFT010000162.1:0-4373 GCA_964403295.1 uncultured Thermotogaceae bacterium
TCAACAACTTCGGTTCCTCAAGAACCACGACACCATTCAGTTACTGGAACTGGGTGGCTAACGATGAAATCGACGGAGAAATTGTAACAGATGGTAATTACAGCAGATACAACAACCCGGAACTCTTTACGCTAATCGATGAGTTCGTTATCATGCAAGATTCAGACAAGGGCATTATGGATAAGGCCTCAGAAATACAGACAAAACTGCTTGAAGCAATGCCTTCCATTCCTCTTTGGTATAACGGTTTGTGGGCACAGATGACAACCGATGTATGGACAAACTGGCCAACAGAAAACAATCCAACCGGTTATCCTTGTTGTTGGGCAGGAAAAATGCAGTTTGGCTTTATCGAAATGCTTATAGAGCTTGAATAATAGATAATAATGCCTTGATCAAAAGGCCCTTAAAAGGGCCTTTTGATTTATAGAGAGGAGTTGTTGAACAACGATGAAAAAATACCTCGGAAAGAAAATATTCATTTATCTGATCACATTCTTTTTTGCAGTTACCATTGACTGGGCAATTCCCAGATTTATGCCGGGAGACCCCATTCAAATGCTCCTTTCACGTTTCCAGGGAATGGAAGGTGGGCGAGAAATCATTGAGGCACAGATAACGGCTTCTTTCGGATTGGACAGACCCTTGCTTGAACAGTACTTCAATTTCTGGGGTTCACTGTTTAAAGGCGATCTGGGTACGAGTATATATGCTTTCCCTGAACCGGTCATGAATATTATTCAACAGGCCATTATTTTTGATATATTGTTACTAGTGCCATCAATATTACTCAGTTGGATCGTGGGAAATAAACTGGGAGCCTTTTCCGGCGTTAACAAGAAAGCGGATAAATACACCATGCCGTTTTTCTATTTCCTCACTTCATCTCCTTATTTTTGGTTTGCCGTAGTGGTGGTTTTCTTCTTCGGGGTTCAGCTTCCCTGGTTTCCCATCAACAGCGCCTACAGTTCCACAATGAGGCCTGGATTTAATTTTGCGTTTATTGTTGACTTTTTACACCATTGGTTCCTGCCATTTTTAACGTTGTTTTTGGTTCAATTGGGTGGTTGGGCGATTGGAATGCGAAATATGATCATTTATGAGATGGGATCCAACTATTCAAAATACATGGAGTCACTGGGTGCTTCTGAGAAACTCATTAGAAAATACGCATTCAGAAACGGTGTACTGCCACAGGTTACCGGATTGGCGATAAGACTTGGAAATATCGTCGCAGGAGCTTTAACGACTCAGATCGTGTTTTCTTATCCCGGATTGGGGTATGTCCTGCTTAAAGGGATTTTGAACCAGGATTATTTCCTTGTCCAAGGTTGCTTCTTGTTCATTGTTATCTTTGTTTTGCTGGCTAATTTTCTGGTGGATATTATTTACATGTTTATTGATCCAAGAGTCAGATTTTCCTATTCGGGGGAGGTGTAGGTCATGGCAAAGAGCGAATTTTGGAAAAAACATGAAAACCTCTATTTTGCAGTTACTAATGGGAAAGTTATCTTTGGCCTGATCATTTTTATGTCCATACTGGCTCTAGCCATCTTTGGTCCCATGATTGCAAAATACGATTATGAAGAATTTGCAGGTCCGGGATATATGCCCCCTTCAAAGGATTTTTGGTTCGGTACCACACTCATGGGAAAAGATGTTTTTACCCGGGTTGTTTATGGTCTACGATCAACTTTCGTTGTGGGATTTGTGGGTGGTACCATTGCTACTTTTGTCGGTTTGATTATCGGATTTCTCGCAGGATATTACAGCGGTAAGTTAACCGATGAAGTATTAATGATGATCACCAATATCTTTTTGGTCATACCCACATTGGCGTTGCTAATTATACTCTCAGCTTATTTGCCCTATAGGGGCATATTGAGTCAAAGTGTGATTATCGGGTTGACAGCTTGGACATGGACTGCAAGGGCAGTGAGATCGCAGACCATGTCACTTAAAAATCAGGAATTTGTCAATTTGTCAAGGATATCAGCCGCACCGGTCACAAAGATCATCGCGGAGGATATTGCGGCAAATATGTTTTCATATGTCTTTATGGTTTACATCATTCAGTTTACCGGTACGATTCTGGCTGCAGTCAGTCTTGAATTCCTTGGTCTTGGACCCACACAGGGGATATCGCTTGGGCTGGTGATGCAAAATGCCGTAAACTGGAATGCCATACAGCTTGGACTGTGGTGGTGGGCGATTCTACCCGGACTGTTATTGACCATATTAATCGTTTCTTTATACTTTATAAACACCGGATTGGATGAGGTGTTTAATCCAAGACTGAGGGAGATGTAGCCTATGTCGGAAAACGTATTGGAAATAAAAGACCTGAAAGCGTATTACAAAATACTTAAAGGAGATGTCAAAGCCCTTGATGGTGTGACTTTTAACGTTAAAAGAGGGGAAATCCTCGGGATTGCCGGTGAGTCCGGTTGCGGGAAAAGCACGCTTGCCAGCGCCTTGATTTTAAGAAAAAAACCCTTACAATATATTTCCGGAGAGGCAAAACTTCTGGGAACTGACATCATGAAGCTCAGTGAAAAACAATTCAAAAAAATGAGATTGAAAAACATTTCTATTATTCCTCAGTACGCATTGGATGCCTTCAGTCCTACGAAAAAGATTAGAATCTTTATCTCAGACCTTGTTAGAGAACATGGGATCAGGCCGAATCGAAAATTTTTCAAAAAAGTGGAAGAGCGACTGGACATGATCAATCTTGATCCGTCGGCTTTAGACCGCTACTCCATCGAATTATCCGGAGGCATGAAGCAACGGATGATCATGGTTATCTCTACCATTCTGGATCCTGATTTTATTATTGCTGACGAAATAACATCTGCCTTGGATGTGAGTTCACAGCGTTTTGTGGCAAATATGCTGGTGAAATTGAGAGATGAGGGCATCACAGGATCGGCCATCTTCATCACCCATGACTTGTCCATCCTTTATCAAATCGCCGAACGTATTATGATTATGTACGCTGGCCATTTTGCAGAGATCGGTCCTACGGATGAGATTGTGTCCAACCCCAGACATCCTTACACGAAGGCTTTAATCGGATCATTGCCTCAGGTGGGCATACAATATAAGGAAAACAGGCTTTCGGGTATTAAAGGAACCCCACCCCATCTGTTGAATATTGGAGAAGGGTGTCGATTCCGTTTCAGATGCCCGTATAAAACTTCAAAGTGCGAGGAAACACCCCAAAGGGAACAAATAACAGATAATCACTTTGTTTCATGCTGGCATTGGAAAGAGAATTTCTCGGATTCAAGAACTGCCGGAGGTGAGAAAGATGGAGAATAAATGTATCATGAGGGTGGAAAATCTAACCAAGGTTTTCACTTCCGGGATCATCGCCGGTGATAAGACGGTTGCAGTGAAAGATGTTTCCTTCAAAATGGAACAAGGGAAAGTCATCTCTCTGATTGGTGAAAGCGGCAGTGGGAAAACGACGATTGGAAGACTTATTCTCAAACTCCTGAAACCCACAGAAGGAAAACTGTATTACAATGGACAGGATATTACAGATATTAACAGTAAACGTGAAAAAAAGGAATATTATAAAAAAGTTCAGGCCATTTTTCAGGACCCCTTTTCTTCCTTTAATCCGCTATTCAGGATAGACAGAATCTTTAACATGCTCTTTAACAGTTTTATGAAAGATGTGAAGGACAGAAAATCACTCATTGAACAGGCGCTTGAAAGTGTTAATCTGAACCCCAAGAGAATTATGAACAAATTTCCCCATCAGCTAAGTGGTGGTCAATTGCAAAGACTTCTTATCGCAAGGGCTTTATTACTGGATGTGGATATACTCATTGCGGATGAATTGATTAGTATGCTGGATGCCTCAACGCGAATAGGTGTTTTAAATCTTCTGGTGGAATTGTGTAAGAAGAATGGGATGACCGTGTTGTTTATCACCCATGATTTGAATCTGGGTTACTATATCAGTGATATAACATTGATCATGTACAAGGGAAGGCTTGTGGAAAAAGGGGATACCAAAAGCATTTACAAGAATCCCGTGCACCCTTACACCAAAATGCTTTTTGAATCGATTCCCGAAATAGGCAATAAATGGGATAAAGATGTTGAGTTTTTACCAGAAACGGTCATCAACGATGTCAAGCAATTTTATAAGACTAATACAGGACAAGGTTTCAAAGAGGTTGAATCGGAACATATGGTGCTTTTTAGTGAATAAATAAAAAGCCATAAACAGAGGTGAATGATGCCGACATTAAGAGAAATATCAATGAAAACCGGAATAAGTATTGCTACCTTTTCCAGAGTCCTAAACGGAAGCGAAAAGGTGTCTGAAAAAATGAAGAAAAAGGTCTATTCTGCCT
>CAYOFT010000163.1:0-4344 GCA_964403295.1 uncultured Thermotogaceae bacterium
GGTTAATCTGACCAATACCTTGAGATTGTTCTTTGCTGGCTACGTTAATTTGATCGATCAAGTTGCTCAGTTCGTTGGATTGGGTATTGATTTCCTGTAAGGCTTCCTGAACTTTCTGGGCTACCGTAACCCCTGATTCTGACATCTTTACATTCTTTTCGATGATTTCAGTAGTGTCTTGGGCTGCTTTTGCACTCCTTTGGGCCAGGTTTCTCACTTCTTCGGCTACTACGGCAAAGCCCGCGCCGGCTTCTCCGGCCCTGGCGGCTTCTACCGCTGCATTCAAGGATAAGAGGTTGGTCTGGAAAGCAATGTCATCAATGACTTTGATGATCTTGGACAATTCTCCGGAGGAATCCCTGATCTGTTGCATGGAGGACATCATTTCTTTCATCTGATCGCTGCCTTTTTCGGAAGCTTCGGCAGCTATATGAGATATTTCCGTCGCCTTGGAGGTGTTGTCAGCCGTCTGCTGAAGCATGGAGTTGGATTCATCCAACGTGGCTGAGGTCTCTTCCAGAGAGGATGCTTGCTCAGAACTACCTTCTGCCAGCTGCTGGCTTGCAGATGAAAGCTCCTCAGAGGCCGAGGCCACTTGATCAGCACTTTCAAATAGATTATCAACAATCTGAGAAATGGGTTTTTCAATGGAATTGGCAAAAAGAAAGGCAATGATTAGAATGAGAACCACAGTAATCACACTGATGATAAGTATCAACATGGTGAGCTGATTAACACTTGCAAATGCTTCCGATTCATCTTGTTCCGACAGGATAACCCAGGTAAAACCATCCACCTGTATTGGATTATAAGCAGAAAGCACGGGATTGCCATTGTAGTCAGTAATGATATCCACACCTGATTGGCCTGACAATGCCCTTCTAACAGCCTCTGTATTAACTGAACCAGCTGAAGGATTCCTAAAGGAAGCAACCACACTATGATTTTGAGGATCCAAAAAGGAATCCGATCTCATGAGTTTGTCTTCACCAACCAGGTACGTTTCTCCGGTTTCACCCATACCGCTTCTTTCCTGCATAATGGCATTAATACTGTCCAGACTAATCTGATAGACCAACACACCGATGGTTTTTCGATTGTCATCCTGAACGGCCTTTGAAATAAATGCCGCAGGTTCTTCAGAAATAGAATACCATTGAAAATCGGTAATAGCCGTTCGTCTGGCTGCCTGATCATAGGCTTGTGCTAAAGGTGTATTTCTTAAAGACCCTGTCAGGACATTTTCTCCGAAGTCTCCTTCCTTTGTTGCTGTATAAACCACATCACCTGTGGGATCAATCAAAAAGAGATCGTAATAATTGTATTCATCAATGTAAAGCTCTAGAAATTTTCCATAAGTCGCATTCGCTTCTTTCCATAAACTGGAGTTGATTCCCCCTTGAGTAAAACCAGATTCAAATTCTTTTAAGGCATCTCTCAGTGTCTGGTTTTCGGAAAGAACGGTGATATCTCCTTTCCGTTCTTCAAAAAAAGATTGAAGTTGATTGGTTTTGATTTGCTGAACCGCTTGGAGCTTGTCGATAATCTGCTTTTCTATTTCATTTTTTGAATTATTCCATGAAATCAGTGCAATTACCCCAAATGGAATCAACCCAATCAGGATGAATATGGTTATTAGCTTGAATTTCAAACTTAAATTCTTCATCATGAGATGTCACCTCTCCCCTTTTGCCTCTTCAGGTTTAAATTGCTTCTTTCCTTTTTAAATCTTTCCATCTTTTATGGATCTTAAAATTTCCGGGCAACTTTCACAGATATTTTTTCAAAATACTCATCAACCGGTTCAAGGAAACCGGTTTTGTGATGTAATCGTTCAGACCGGCAGACAAACAATTTTGTTTGTCATCTTTTAAAGCCTTTGCTGTCATGGCAATAATGGGGACTTGTTCATCCTGTTGGCGAATCATGGCTGTTGCTTGATAACCATTTATTACAGGCATAACAATATCCATCAGTATAAGATCCGGTTGATGTTCAAGATATTGATCATAGGCCTCTTTACCGTTGTTGGCTTTGAAAATTTTGAGTTCTTTAGAGAACATGTTAAGGGCTGTTTGGGCATATTCCATATTCACTGTGTTGTCCTCAACAATTAGTATCTTTTTATTATTAAGAAATGCGTTATCAGAGCTTTTTTTTGTACTTTCTTTAACGGGATTTTTCATTTTTCCTTTATCACAATTCAATAATACTTCGAAATAGAATGTACTGCCTTTGCCATAAGTGCTCTTAAAATCCAGCTTGCTACCCATTTTCTGTAAAATATCATTAGCAATCGTCAGTCCCAATCCGGTTCCGCCATATTCTCGTGTATTGGACATGTCAACCTGCTGGAAAGGTTCAAAAATCATTTCATGGTCTTTTTCTTTTATCCCGATGCCGGTGTCAGTTACTTTAAAGAGCAGCTTGGATTTGTTTTCTTGTCTCTCTAACTCTTGCACCTTGAGGTGAATTTCTCCTTGATCTGTGAACTTAACGGCATTTGAAAGAAGATTTACTAAAATTTGCCGTAGTCTCGACGCATCAACTATAACGCTTTCAGGGACATTTTCTCCCACCTCAACAAATATCTCCAGTCCTTTTTTTTCAGCTGAGTATCGAATAACAGAGACTGTTTTTTCTATCAGGGTGATTATATTCGTTTCTTCGGGATGAAGTTCGAATTTCTGCGCTTGTATTTTGGAGAAATCCAAGATGTCCTTGATGATTTCTAACAGATTGTTTGCTGACGTTAGAATAATCTCCAAATATCTTAACTGATCTTCATCTGACAATGAGTTTTTAAGTATCTCTCCAAAACCGAGTATCCCATTCAACGGGGTTCTCAACTCGTGACTCATATTGGCAAGAAAATCACTTTTCGCCCTATTTGCTTTTTGAGCCTCCGCCTCACTTTCTATAAGTTCTTCATTCATAGCTTCGATCTCTTCATTGGTTGCCTTTAATTCCTCTTTTTGAACTATTAAGGCAAATTCCAGTTCTTTTTGTTCTGTAATATCTTCAAAACTGGCATACACTTGATAAGGCTCATCTTCTCCATTGTGATACTGGGGAATGGCGTTGACTTTTATCCAACGATGTTTTTTATCTTTGGGATGAAACACTCCCATTATCTCTCCATACACCGGATGTCCTGAACGAAGGGATAACATTGCGGGATGTTCTTCTCCCAGATATGGGGTTCCATCATCGTGTATTGTCTTCCAAGTTGGATCAAGTGATGTCAGTCCCTGCATCTGTTCTAAAGAAAGTCCCAATATCCTTTCAGCTGAGGGATTTGCAGCAATGATCTCACCAAATTTATTGTGGTAGACCACTCCTTGCGCCATGGTTTCAAAAAGAGTTCTGTAATTTTGTTCGCTTTCTTGCAACTGTAACTCGGACTCTTTACGTTCTGCAATTCGTCCTATTCTTTCACTTAGAGAATCGATCAGAAGTTTTTCTGTTTCTAGATACAAATGCGAAGTTGTATCTTCGACTGACTTCTTCACAAATACCTCTAAGGATCCGACTTTTTCTCCATGAAATATAATGTCCTTTGAAAGTTTGTTTGGAGTTTCAATGAAGGTATCGGTTTTATATTCTTTACCTTTAAAAATAATTCGAGCACAGGTAAACAGTGGTTTTTGAAAAGCCGGTGGAATGATGGAAACAAACTGTTGAAGCATTTCTTCCAATGTTAGCTCTTGACTTTGGACAATTTCAGACATTGAAAAAAAGCAGTTTATTTCTTTATTTCTTTCATGAAGTGCTGTTTTCTGATTTTCAAGTTCTTCCTGTGTCTTTTTGAGTTTGGTAATGTCCGAATGGGTCCCAAACATCCAAAGGGGTTTTCCATCTTCAGTCCATTCCATTACAGTACCACGGTCCAGGACCCAAACCCAGTATCCGTCTTTGTGTTTCATACGGCATTCACATTCGTAGTAGTCCGTTTCACCTTGGAAATGACTTTCCAGTTTTTCCTGACACCTCTTTAAATCATCCGGATGGGTATACTTGATCCAAGTCTCAATTGAAATTGGCTCTAGTTCAGCGAGTGAGTACCCGATAATTTGAGCCCATCTTATATTGAAAATGGTTTCCCCGGTTTGGACATTCCATTCCCAAGTCCCCGCATTCGTTCCTTCCAAAATGGCTTTATAACGGGCTTGGGTTTCTTTTAAGGTGTGATTTGCACCCGCATTCTTTCTGTTGTCATTTGGCATTCGGAGAAGACTCCTTTGTGTATTGATGTTTCTTGTTGTCCTTGTTTTGCTTTCTCAATAAAGGGCACCCACAAGGGATGCCCCTACAATTTTAAACGCACGGTTTTTATCTTGAACA
>CAYOFT010000164.1:0-1319 GCA_964403295.1 uncultured Thermotogaceae bacterium
AAGTACTGCGTTATCCATTCCTAATCACCTCAATTGGACTAAGTTTTGCAGATCGTCTGCCAGGGATGGTTGCTGAAATCACAGCAGATGCAACAGCTATTCCCATAGAAAGAAGAATAAAGCTGTAATTGACATATACGGGAACCACAGCTGTACCATCTGGATTCACTGCGAATGTTGTAAACATCCAAATGAGTCCTACTCCGAGAAGGGTACCAAGTATCGCTCCAAACACTCCGAGAATCAACCCTTCATAGATAAAGATCTGCCCGGCCATGGAATTTTTAATACCCATAGCCTTTAGAATTCCCAACTGTCTTGATTTTTGTACCACACTAATAGCGAGTACACTGGCTATGGCCAATGAAACTGAAATAATGACAAAAACCTGTATCATGATACTTGAAACACTTTGTCCGTTTAATGCACTTAAAAGGTCTTCATTCTCAGCCTTCCAGTTTAAAATTTTCACCTGTTCACCCTCTAAGTTATTCTCAAGATTTGCTGCAATGGTATCTGCCTCAAAGGGTTCTTGTATTTGCATTTCAATTGAAGATGCCGTGTTGGGTTTGTTGGTTAGCGTTTGAACCGTTTTGATATCAGAAATAATCCAAGACCGGTTTGCTGTCCCCAATCCAAGCTTGAATATTCCGGAAATTTTAACCGTTTTTGGAAAGATGACAACCGGTGGGATGACCACTGAAATTTCATCTCCAACCTTTAAGGAGAGTTCTTTCGCCATATCTGTTCCGATAATCACTTCATTTGCTTCTTTTGGCATTTCACCTTCAACAATACTCTGTTCAAATTCATAGACTTTATTCGCCTCATCAAAGTCGAATCCTCTGATAAAGGATGAAAAATCCCGTTTTTCAAGACGAACAATCCCCGGGGTTTCGGAGACAGGAAAAATGCTGGTGATTTCAGCCGCAAATTCAGTCTCTTTTATCTTTTCAACCATTGTTTGAGGACTGACAATCACATCATCATCCCGAGTTGATCGAACAGTGATCTGAGAAGCATTTCCAATGGTCTGATCCACAAGATTCAGTTGAAGCCCCTGTATTAATAATCCTATAAATATTTGAACTGAAACACCGATGGTGATGGCTGAAATGATTAACAATGACTGTCCCCTGGACTCTTTTAGAAATCTCCAGGCAATTTTTAAAGCCAACCTCATCTCATTCACCATCCTTTTCTTTGCTATCAGCAGCCTTTAAGGAAGCAGCAAAGGCATCAATATCATCTATATTTTTCAAAAAGACATCAAAATCCATTGTCTTTACAAAGGCATTGTTTTTATTAAAGGCTCTACC
>CAYOFT010000164.1:1419-4320 GCA_964403295.1 uncultured Thermotogaceae bacterium
AAAAACTAAAGGCAAAGAAGGGATAAAAATGAAAAAAGACTGCGTCAATTTTATACGAAACACCATAGAGAAATATGATTATAACGGTTGTGTCATAGGAATTAGTGGCGGGATTGATTCAGCTGTTGTTGCTGCTCTTTGTTGTGAAGCCATAGGAAAAGAAAAAGTATTGGGATTGTTGTTACCGGAAAGAGATTCAGCAAAAAATACCTTGAAGGATTCAACGGATCTTTGTGAGCATTTGGGAATCCAATACAAAGTAAAAAAAATCAGCAAAATCCTGAGAAAAACCGGAGCATATGCCTTGAAGCCACCGGCCTCAATCGTACCGAGAAAGATTCAGGAAAAATATGTTAGAGATAAGTGGAGAGACTTGGCACAAGAAGACACTTTTATCGAAGACCTTGAGGGTAGGGGAAACGAAGAATTTTTAAAGGGCCTTGCCTTTTATCGAATTAAACACCGAATACGCATGTGCCTGTTTTACCTTGAGGCAGAACAAAGAAACTTTGCGGTTATGGGAACAACTAATAAAACAGAAATGATGACCGGTTTCTATGTCAAATGGGGAGACGATTCTACTGACATCGAGCCGATTATGCATCTATATAAAACCCAAGTATATGAAATAGCTAAAGAATTAAAAGTTCCTGATTTCATTATCAACAAATCCCCTTCACCCGATTTGATACCAGGAATTACTGATGAATTTGCATTAAAAATTAAATATAAAGATTTGGACCGCATTTTGATGAAGTTACAAAAAAAGCAAGATTTAGATGATGAAAAAACTGAGGATGTTCAACGTGTCAAACAAATATTAAAAGCCGCAGAAAAGAGAAAAATCAAGAATCTTAACTTGTCGGGAGATGATTAATATCTACCATTATCTTGAAACAACCATAGGTTGGTTAAAAATTGATATTGATGTTCAAAGACAACAGCTATATGAAATAAGTTTAGTTAAGGATATAGACCCTCATAAAACGCTGAAACAGAAAAACATGGAAGGAAAAAAGTTGATCCAATCGATTGAATCACAGTTACAAGCATATCTTAATGGTGAGAGAACTAAATTTGACCTCAATCCCTATTTAAAATGGCTACAAGAGGAACATATTTCAAGTATTGACAAACAGATTGGTACACCATTTCAAAAACAAGTATGGCGTACCCTTTTAACAATACCATATGGTTCGGTTGTTTCTTATTCTGATGTTGCCGAAAAAATACAACGGCCCAAATCTGTTCGCGCTGTTGC
The DNA here is from genome assembly GCA_964403295.1 of uncultured Thermotogaceae bacterium. GTDB lineage: Bacteria > Thermotogota > Thermotogae > MWEM01 > MWEM01 > JASUTC01. The sequence continues at coordinate 2,681 of CAYOFT010000164.1, forward strand.
AAACGCCATAGGAGCAAATCCGGTTCTTATTGTTATTCCATGTCACAGAGTGATCCGAAAAAACGGACAGTTAGGCGGTTTTTCAGCGGGACTTGATTTAAAACAAAAATTGATCTGTCTTGAAAAATCAGTTATTGCCTGATCATATGAAAAGTCCTGTTGATTGTGCCCATTAGCTCTATGGATTTTACGGTTTCTAATTGATAGTCAGGTTCAAAAATCGACCGAATGGTTTCATTGTCCAGATTCCATAAATACAACCCCTCAGATTCTTGAAAGACATTGTCCATAATTTCAATAGCACCATCATCAATCATTTGCTGCCTTTCTTTATAGTCATTCAATTTTAAAAAGAAACGCCCACCCTTTCTCAGCTTTTGTTTAATCGATTCAAGTAATGTTAAACCATCAGAAGGCAACAGATTATCCAATACATTGGAAAGAATGACACCTCCAAATGAATTCTTTTCCAAAATCTCTAAATATTTGATCGAGTCCGGAATGAAATCGACACGTCCACTGAGTTTCAATTCTCTTGATGCTTCCTGAGCTCTTTTTATCGCTATATGTGATATATCTAATCCCATACCTTTTGAACCGGATAGATAGATTGCACGTAATAGAAGAGTTCCATTACCACAACCGAAATCTAATAATTTTCCGGTGCTTCTTGAGACCCAAACGATAGAGTTTTCAATCTCTTTAATTGGTATCCCGCTTTTGATAAAATCAAAATTGACCGGACTGGAATGAAAGATATCATCCCAATATTTTTTTATTTCAACATATTTATCCTTCATGGAACTTCTCCTTTTTTTGATGTATAATCATTATACTATAGAATCTAGGAGAGATTATGATGACTATTATTCCAATTAAACTGAATAAGACCAAATCCATACTGATCAAAGACAAAAAAAACATCCTGGTGGATACAGGTAATCCCAAGGATTATACACCACTCTCTTATCAGTTGGATGCCAACTTGGATGAAGGCGAAAAACTCGATTACATCATCATTACACACGCCCATTCAGACCATTACGGCAGCGCTGCTAAATTAAAAGAAAAGACCGGAGCCACTGTTATCATCCATGAGGGCGACTATGAATACATGAAAAACGGATACAATGCAGAATTAGCGCCATTCAGTTTTACAGGCAAAGTAATCTGGCCTTTTATTAATAAGGATAAAACGCGTATGGTAGCCCAAGGCCTCGAAGCAGATATTGTCATTAATTCCGAAGAAGTTGATTTAGAAAATTATGGCTGCTGTGGAAAGATCGTCCACACTCCGGGACACACTCCGGGATCACTTTCTCTTTTTCTTTGCGATAAAACTGCCATCGTAGGAGATTTGATGATGAGTTTCTTTATTCCGGAAAAACCCGAAAGGCCATTGTTTGCAAGCAATGTGGAAGAGTGGAGAAAAAGCATCAAAAAAGTACTGGATTTTCAACCTGTAAAAATCATTGTGGCTCATGGCAATTTTTACATTTATGAGGATTTCAAAAAGTTTTGCACATCCGCTTTGAAGGGTTAAAAAGCTTATTTTGCTTCTTTCCATTTTTAACGGAAAGTATTCGGAAATCTCCCGGATAAAGGGGTGCGTCTTGACCGGCTTCGTGTTTTCGAAAAGA
>CAYOFT010000165.1:0-4291 GCA_964403295.1 uncultured Thermotogaceae bacterium
TTCGGGTTTCAATTCTGGAGAGATCCACTTCCGCGATAATTCCCACACCGTTGGCTATTTTTACGGCCTTTCCCTGAGCGCCACTCATGCCTCCTAATCCGGAAGAAACAAATATATGCCCCTTTAAATCCTGATCCTCAGGAATACCCAATTGCTTTCTGCCCGCATTGATAATCGTGTTAAAGGTCCCATGAACAATTCCCTGAGGTCCGATATACATCCAACCCCCGGCCGTCATTTGCCCATAATTAGCGACACCCATGGCTGCAGCCTTATGCCAGTTTTCCTGATCGTCAAACAGACCGATCATCATAGAATTGGTGATGATCACCCTGGGACTGGTGGGATGAGATTTGAACAAACCCAAAGGATGCCCTGAAGCCACTACCAATGTCTGTTCATCGGTTAATTCTTCCAGATATTGCATGATAAGTCGGTATTGCATCCAGTTTTGACAGACCTGTCCCGTTTCGCCATAAGTGACCAACTCATAAGGATAAAGGGCGATATCAAAATCCAGATTATTATCAATCATCACCTGACAGGCCTTTCCCTCGATACAATTTCCTTTGTATGCCTCAATGGGTTTGCCGTACAACTTGCTTTTGGGTCGATAGCGATAGCCGTAGATTCTGCCCATTGTTTTTAGCTCTTCCAAAAATTCCGGTGCGATTTTCTCATGCAGATGTTCCGGAATATATCGGAGGGCATTTTTTAACGCAAGTTTCATCTCCCTTTTGTTAAGGGTTAACTCACGCCTGGGAGCCCTTCTGATCCCTTCTTCAAATTGAATCGGTTCAGGCAGTTCATCAGGTAATCTGATGGTCATCGCTTCTGATATGTTTATCTTTTTCATTTTCAACCTCCCCCTGTATGCTATTGATTCAATTTTAACATATGATAGTTATCTGTGGAAAGGGTGTTTGGCTTCCATCTCAAATACAATTATTGGTATTTTTATTGGGTATTTGGTATACTTAGGAGTACAAATCAGAGTGAAAAGAATGCATATACCATCAAGGACGATCGACATTTAAGGGAGACGGCATTGAGAAAAAGGACAAAAATCTTATGGAAGATAGGCTTGCCAGGAATACGGCTTTGGATCAACACGCGTTATGATCTTCGGGTGAACGGTTCTTTTCCTGAACCACCCTTTCTTTTACTGGCCAATCACACGCAGAATATTGATCCCTTTTTTCTGCTGGCTACCGTGAGAAAACCCGTTTCATTTGTTATTAACAACGCTGCTTTTCAGAACCCCGTAGTGGGCCTCGTTCTCCGGTGGATAGACAGCATACCCAAACAGAAATCAACTAATGATATGAAAACAGTATTGGGTATATTCAGATGGCTGAAGGCGGGAAGGATCGTGGGTATTTTTCCCGAAGGAGTGGCAACATGGTCTGGAGAAAGCCAGAAACCTTATGGTGGAACGGCTAAGCTACTGGACAAGGTTAATATCCCCATCGTTACCTGTTCCATTAACGGGGGTTATTTGGTCAACCCCAGATGGGCTCGAAAAAGAAGAAAAGGTCCTATCGAACTGATTATCAAAACACATACCGATTCAAAAGCCCTGGATGATCTTTTGGTCTCAGACTGGGACTGGCAGGCTGAGAAGGGTTATCTCTACAAAGGGTCAAAGAAGGCTTTGGGAATCGAGCGAGTCATGTGGTTTTGCCCTGTCTGTGGAAGTTTTAGAACCGTCAAAGGGAAAAACAACGCTGTCTATTGCACAGCTTGTGATTACTCCGTTCAAGTAAATGAAAACGGTCGTATCGGAGAGTTGACGGTTAGCACAATATTAAAAGAACAAAAAGAAAAACTCTATACATGGCTTGAAGACCATCATGAACAGCTGGTATTTAACAAAGCTTCCATCAAGATTTGGGGCCAGGAAAGAAAAATCAGACAAAAAAAAGAACGGGGAAGGGTTATTATTGATAATGATCGATTGATTTTTAACAAAGATGTATTCCAGTTTAGCAAAATGAGAGGACTGAACACGTTTGTTTCCACCATACTGGAATTCTTATATGAAGAAAAACTAATACGCATAAGAACGGCGAATGATTCGCTTCTGCTCTTCAACGTTCTTAAAACTATGGGGGTGAATTGATGTATTGGCAAGAGATTGACGACGTGATCTACGTTTTGATTCTCTTCGGACTGGCAGTTTTGATCAAACGGCTAATACCGCTATTTAGGAGATATTTAATTCCAAATTCCATCATTGCGGGATTTTTCGGGTTAATTTTGGGACCAAATCTACTAAAGATATTACCGCTTGACCCGGATACCTTGGGGGGGATTATTTATCATTTGATGGCCATCGGATTCATCAGCCTCAGTCTGAGAAGCCCGCAGGAAAAGAAAAAAGACTGGAATTCAATGAATGCTGGCCTCATCATCGTTACAACTTACCTGATTCAGGGAATTTTTGGTTTTGCCATGTCTTTTCTTTGGAGTTTGGCGGATAAAAACGTGTTCCCTGTAATGGGTCTGATTCTTCCCTTGGGATTTGGCCAAGGACCTGGACAAGCCTTTTCCATCGGAAATCAATGGCAAGAACTGGGTATGGCTAACGGAGGTGCAATTGGTCTTGCCATAGCAGCTGCGGGATTCGGTTGGGCAACCATTGGGGGTATCATCATCCTGAACATCCTTTTGAAGAACAGGCGAAAAAAATACGAACATATCGATATTGAAGATAAGAAATCGATTGTGGTTAAAGATTATGAGTTCTCGGATATGGATGGACTAACCATTCAGTTTGTCTTCGTGGGAATTGTTTACGCCTCAGTCTACTTGTTACTGGGGGGGATGAACCTGCTCCTGGCTAACTTGGGTACGTTTGGAGAAAGTCTTGGCATGGTGTTGTGGGGATTCCACTTTGTTTTCGGTGCCATTTTGGCCATTGTATTCAGAAGAATTTATAACAAGGCACATGAAAAGGGAATTGCAAAGGAAAAATATTTGAATAATTTCCTGCTTCAGCGGATTGCCGGATTCGTCTTTGACTTTATGGTTGCTGCCTCTATCAGTGCGGTTACCTTTGAAAGAATAGCGAAATCCTTCTGGCCAATCTTTTTCATCACATTTGCCGGAGGAATCCTAACATTCTTCTATGTGTCGTTTATTGTAAGAAAAACCATGAAAGAACACCGCCTGGCCAATACCATCGCCTTTTTTGGTAATCTCACAGGCACAATATCAACCGGTATGGCATTACTCAGGGAAGTGGACCCATTGATGAAAAGCGGCGCCACTGAAAACCTGATCTTTGGAAGTGGTGTGGCCATTTTCTTTGGATTCCCTCTTCTGGCTCTTTTAAGCCTGCCGCCTATTGGTTTGCAAGAAGGCAACCCTATGATGTATTTATACACATTCCTTGGATTAGTTGTTTATGCATTTTTCTTATTCGGTTATTGGTATTTGCTTTCCAGGAGACGTCGAAAGAAAGCGTAGGGGAGCGCGAAGTACTCCGCTATTTTTTTTATTTTGAATATTTGCCTTTTCTAAAAAAAACATGTTATAATTGAATATTCATAAAAGGCGGATAAATCATGAGAATAGATGCATCGCAGAGTGTGAACAGAACACTGTATCAAAATAATCGTATACCTGAGACACAAGGACCTGTTCATCATTCAGTAAAGGGACCTAGGTCTTTGCAACCTGTAGAATCTGTTGGGACTGAAAAACCCAGAACAATTGATGAATTAATTGAATATGCCAAGTCTCATGATTTAAAAGGGGCAAATTCCAGTGATCCGTTGGTAAAATACGCAAAAAAGATTGGAGCTATCGAATGCTCGACTTGTGCCAATCGAAAATATCAAGACCAATCCACAGATGCCGGTGTTTCTTTTAAAAATGCCGCTCACATCTCTCCAGAAAACGCCTTTGCGGCTGTATCAGCCCATGAACAGGAACATGTTCAGGAGGCAAAAAGCAGAACCAATCAGGAAGGCAGCGAGTTAATCAGTGCTTCTGTAAGAATCTTTGTTTCTACCTGTCCCGAATGTGGTAGAACCTACGTTTCGGGCGGCGAAACGCGGACTGTGGAGTCTCATTCAAATTCTCAGCACAATCATCGCAATCAGGCAACTGCTCTTTATAACACCGAAAATTCATTCAATCCTAATGAAGGAAACATGTTCGATTCAGTGATTTAAAATAGATAGACGGGCTTACAATCAAACCCGTCTTTTTTGGATAAATGTTTTTTAATTTCTTTTCTAAATGATCAAAAAAGAGAGTGGCATCTCTCTTTTTTGATTTTTTT
>CAYOFT010000166.1:0-1978 GCA_964403295.1 uncultured Thermotogaceae bacterium
ACATAGTATCAACGGATTTTAAGTCCGTAGCGTCTGCCAATTCCGCCACCCCGGCTTTTCCGTTTGGTACTATATCATAAACAACGACTATTGTCAATAGGAAACACTGTTTTTAAATTAAATCTTTGATAAGATATGATTTCCCTTTGATAATTGGTAAGTATTTTTATCTTCAAGAAGAAGACATAGAGCGTTATGTATGAATATTAATGATTTTTGCGATTTATTACTGATAATAATGAATTAGAGTCCATATTCTACGGTATTTGCCTTTTAACTATAAATATGATATAATTATAATTGTCTAATAATGAATAAAAGATTATAAATAATAAATCAAAAGGAGCGTGTTTTAACATGGAAATCAAAGTCTTTTATCATGATATGGATTTTGAAAAAGCAGATTATGTCGATTTTTTACACAAACATTTGGGTAAATATGGTGATGAAAAAGAATTAATCGAACAATCTATTGATTATGCTATGGATAGTGAAGAAGGAAAAGGCGGCTTTGTTGTCGGGGGATATATCGACAATCAACTTGTAGGATGTGTTGTCATCAATGATACAGCAATGAAAGGCTATATCGCCCAACATATGTTGGTTTATATTGCAGTTCATAAAGATTATCGCGGAAAAGGTTTAGGAAGAAAACTTTTGGATAAAGTAGTGGAACTTTGCAGTGGTAATATTGCTCTTCATGTTGAATATGATAATCCCGCCAGATTTTTATACAGAAGATTGGGATTTAAATCAAAATATGCTGAAATGCGCTATGAACAGAAAGGGGAGCGAGCCCGACAGAAAGAAATGGAAACAAGAATTATCAAAAAATACAAAAAGCAACCTGAGTTAGTAATGGAAACTCTTGACTGGTTGGATACACTTGATTTTGATGATATTGATAAGCTTGAAGAAGGTTTTAAAGAGTATCTCAACAAACTAGTTTTGTGGGCAACGGATTGGGAAGCTATATTTGAAGACAGGGATAATAAATTAACCAAGTTTGCAACAGCTTTTGACAGTCTGATTAATCTCCCATACGAGCAGCAAGTTCTTCTGAATAGAATACAAAAAGAATTTTATCAGGCAATTGAAACGGTTGTAGAAAGCAACGATTGGGATTTTGCATGGGAAGAATTTTTAATATTAATGGAAGCTGCCAAGTGTGTTAAAAAGAAAATTAATAAAGGGGATATTTAAAGAAGTTTTTGAAGGAGATGGGCGACTTTTGAGTCGCCCATTTCTAATGCTATTATTTTAAAGGTAGACAAAGTATCTTTTTGACTGCTGAATGAAACAACTCACCCGCATGTACACTTTTAATAACCATAGCAGTATCCAAACCTCTTCCAGTACCTCCTGCTGATACTATATCTTCATGTATTGGAACTAATCCGGCATCAGCAGCCATAATCATATCTTCAAAAATCACTTTTGTCCCCTGGGAAAAGATACGAAGTGTATCAGCAATCATTCTGTGGGGATACATTCCCCCGTATTTTGTTGAAAAACTCTTTTCAAGTCCTGTAAAGGCGTGTGTTGCAAAAAATACAGAAGCGTTTTTAGTTTCCTGCAAACGTTTTATCGTTTTGGAATCCATTTCATTTTTCCCGGGTTCTTTAAACCCATAGGAGTGCCCAATCACTACTAACTTGATATCATCATCCATCATGTCCAATGCCAACTCTGCTGAATAACCGGTTGTGGAAGAAATTAACAATGTTTTACTTTCAAGTTTTTTTGCGGCTGTAATAGACAATTCAAGCGTTTTTTGTGTGTTTTCTTTTCCGGGATTTTTAAAATATACTGTCGTTTCTTCTATCATTATTTCACACTCCTCTTTAATTAGTTAAACCAAATGTTTTAAAAGAATCTTTTTTTCAATCTTTTCTAGTTCCTTTTCACGGTATCCAAAAGGAAATTCAAGCGTTAGATGATCTATGTAGAAAAAACTTCTATTATCTTACAGGACTTT
>CAYOFT010000166.1:2078-4277 GCA_964403295.1 uncultured Thermotogaceae bacterium
CTTTTAAGTAAGTTTAGAAATATTTATTGTTGAAAAAATTATTAATTTTAGAAAATGGAATTTGAAATATAAGAGGACCATAGACATATGGCGTATAAGCGTATTCTTGAAAAACTATAACAAGTGTTTCGTCCTGCAAGTAAAATTCTATGCTATCATCCAAACCTTTAAAATCAGTGAAATCAAAAATTGGGATTTCCTGTTCCTCAACAGTTTGAAGCATGAAACCGTTAACTATGGAAAGAAAGCTTTGGTTAACGGTAAATATCTCATTTAACATGAGTTTTTGTCCAGTTTCAAGATCAAACACAAAGCCTAATTTCAAATGTGTACCATGAGCTGACCTGTAGGTGTAAAGATATTGATCCATTTTAAAGCTAATCAGTTTTTCATTTTCAAAGGTATTCGTAGCCTGAGAATAATAATCAATCACATCCCAACGACTGAAATCTGATTGAACATCAACTGAATTTGATTTCAACAAATTGAATGATTCCAAATACAGTGTTTGGTTGATTCTGTCTAAAACTTCATTTTCGTCCAGAAGTGAAAATGTTGGCAATTGGATCTTCAAGGTTCTTTCAGTGAGTTCCACCCCATCATTGGCAACAAGTGTTCCAATTAAAAACATCCCCATCAAAACCAATACTGCTATCATTTTTTTGTTCATAAAATCCCCTCTCTTGCTTAAAATTTTCTGTACCTATAATTTTGAAGCTATTTCGTCAGCTATATATATACCGGACATGGTTGCTTGAACAATTCCTCTGGTATAACCTGAAGCATCTCCTATCAAATAAACGTTTTCATTACCAAGTTTAAAGGGTTCAGTGAAAATTGGTTTTGTCGAATAGAATTTGGCTTCAATACCATATAGAAGATTATCCGGATTGTTGATCCCAGTAATCACATGAGACATTTGTTCGATAAAATGTTCGACAGAGTTTGCAATTCTTCTAGGTAAAATAAGGTTTAAATCACCTGGACTGGCTGTTTCAAGAGTAGGTGACAAAAAGCTTTTTTGCAGTCTTCTTACCGTCGTTCTTCGTCCTGAAATGAAATCTCCATATCTTTGAACCAGAATTTTGCCGCTTCCAGCTAATTTATTCGCCAAAACAGATAAGGTAGACCCGTATACATATGCATCTTTAAAGGGTTCCGTAAATCTTTGTGTAACCAGAATGGCAAAATTTGTGTTCTTTGATTTTTTGTTCAGGTAAGAATGCCCGTTGACTAATGAGAAATCATTACCGCCTTCTCCAACAACGTATCCCTTCGGATTCACACAAAAAGTTCTAACGATTTCTTCAGTTTCTGAATAACCCAATACTTTGAATTCATACAACAAATCTGTCAGCCAATCTGTTATTTCAGATGGAACTTCATATCGAATACCGATATCTATCTTGTTTTCCTTATAATCGATATCAAACCGTTGCAGTATTTTCTGAATTTCTTTTGAAGACTTGTTATCATAGCGTCCCGATGCAATAACGACATAATCATAGTCATCAATCGTATCAAAATCGAAGAACTGATTGAAATGAAAGCGGATCAAGTCGCTTTTTTGTTTTAAATCCAGTTTGATTTCTTTTAAGATTTCCTGGAGAAGATCTGTTCCGACGTGATAAAAATCAGACAACCTTAGCAAAAGATTGTTCTGCCTAAATCCAAGTTCCAGCTGTTTTACCTGTTCATCTGTTATATTTGCCTTTTCTACATTTTTTCCTCTTGTCCAGAGTTCTACTACATCATCAATGTATTCTTCATACTTTTTCATTCCAATTAAGTCGCAAATGTCGCCACCGATTTCTGGCGATAAAGATAACTTGCCATCACTGAACGTACCCGCACCGCCAAATCCTGTTATCACGTCGTTGCTTTGAATCCTTTCCTGGAGATCCTTTCCCTGTTCAAAACAGTCAATTGTTATGTTTTTATAAGAATTTTGAATAAATCTCATTAAAAACCCTATTGCTGAAGTTCCCGATCCAACTAAAGCTATTTTTTTCATTTTTCGCCTCCAAAAAACTCTTTATAATATTCATTCTACCAAAAAACAGGAAGGAAAAAAAATACTCCTCTATTAAAAATGAGATAATCAAAAAAATTGGTATAATGTATTTAAGGTGGTGATTTTATGTCAAGAATTTCTTATATAATTCTCATTTTCTTCTTAGTATCACTTACATGTTTGTT
>CAYOFT010000167.1:0-4255 GCA_964403295.1 uncultured Thermotogaceae bacterium
TCTTTGCCTGGACACTGTCACGGATGGTCCAGTCGATGGTGATGTTGTTTTTGATGGATTTTGTCAAATCCCTGGCGATTTGTTTTAAGATGTCGTCCCCCATCACTTCTTTGGCGGATTCGTTATCGGCCAAGGCATCGTAAAAGGCCAATTCGTCTTCACTCAAGCCCGTGGTTTCCCCTCTTTTTTCCGCTTCGCTGATTTTTTTGGCCAGTTCGATGAGTTCCATGATGACTTGTGTGGTTTCGATGGTTCTGTTTTGATACTTTCTAATAGAGGCTTCCAGCAGCTCGGAGAATTTTTTAGATTGAACCAGATTACGTCTGGAAAAACCTTTGATGTTGCCTTTTAAAAGCCTGTTCAACAATTCAACGGCCAGGTTCTTCTGTTTCATCCCCCGGACTTCTTCCAGAAATTCATCGGAGAGAATGGCGATGTTGGGTTTGTTCAAGCCCACCGATGCCAGGATATCCACCACTTGGTCGGAAGAGATGGATCTTGAAATCAGTTGGTTCAGTTCATAATCCAGTTGGGTGGTGGTTTTCTTTCCGTTATCCTCTTGAATAATCTTCACCAGGCTTGCCTTGACCGCTTTGTGAAAACCCACTTCGACACTGTATCGTTGGGCAATTTCCGTTGTGGCGCAAAGGGAAAAGGCCTTTGCCATTTCCGTCACCAGCTTGATGTAATCGTTCTTTCGCTGTTCCCGCAGGGAAATGATAAAGTCCATGGTTTGAACAATGACCTGCATCTTTTCACTGGGCTTGCCGGTGAAAAATTTGGTGTAATCGTGTCCATGCAACAACTCTTTGATCAGGTCTACCTTTTCCAGCAACACCTGGGCAGCCAGTTCGGTGTCCACGCCGGCGGTCTTTCGGTCGTTATCCGTATACTTCTGCAAGGCTTGCTTCAGATTCTCGGCGATCCCGATATAATCCACCACGAGCCCCCCCTGCTTATCTTTAAAGACCCGGTTGACCCGTGCGATGGCCTGCATGAGATTGTGTCCGCTCATGGGTTTGTCAATATACATGGTGTGCATGCTGGGGACATCAAATCCTGTCAGCCACATATCCCGGACGATCACCAGTTTCAGCTCATCGTCGGAGTCCTTCATCCGTTTTGCCAAGGTCTCTCTGGTGGCCTTTGTTCCAATGTGCGGTTGCCAGTCCTGGGGATCGGCTGAACTGCCCGTCATGACGATCTTGATCTTTCCTGACATCAAATCATCAGAGTGCCAATCGGGACGAATGTGAATGATGGCGTTGTACAAATCAACGGCAATGCGTCTGGACATGGCAACGATCATACCTTTACCTCCCGTGTTCACCTGAGAGCGCTCCCGCTGTTCAAAATGATTGACAATATCATTGGCCACCCGTTCGATTCGCTCTTTGGCCCCTACAATCGCCTCAAGCCTGGCCCATTTGGATTTCAGCCGCTCTTTTTGCGTCAATTCCTGATACTCCGTGATGGCATCGTATTCGCTGTCCACTTGAGTTTTCATAGGTTGGGCCAGTTCCAGCTTGGCGATACGACTCTCATAATAAATCCTCACCGTTGTGCCATCTTCCACCGCCCGGGTCATGTCGTACACGTCAATATAATCCCCAAACACCGCCCGGGTGTTCTTATCCGTCAGTTCAACAGGCGTGCCTGTAAAGCCAATATAAGAGGCGTTGGGCAAACTGTCACGCATATACTTGGCATACCCGAATTTCACCGTTGCCTCATCCTCACCTTTGACAACATCGGCTTCAAACCCGTATTGACTGCGATGGGCCTCATCTGCCAGGACAACGACATTCCGTCGCTCGGTTAAAACGGGCACATCCCGAATACCGTTATCCTCCGCCACCATGTACTCGGACAAATCATCCGCATCATTTCTTGCCGGGGCAAACTTGTGAATCGTGGTGAAAATAATCCCCCCGCTGGTCCGTTGATTCAACAACTCCCGCAAATGCTCACGGTCTGTGGCCTGAACCGGTGTTCCCCTTAACAACTCGGCAGATTTCAGGAAAGTGCTGTACAACTGATCATCCAAATCGTTGCGATCAGTAATGACTACAATGGTTGGATTTTCAAGGGTTGGGTTAATCACCAATTTTCCCGCATAAAAGACCATGGACAAACTCTTGCCACTTCCCTGAGTGTGCCAGATAACACCAATACGCCGGTCTCCCTTCTGATGGGTAGCCCGCTCGGTGCTCTCAATCGCCTTGTTGACGGCATGGTATTGATGATACCCCGCCAGAATCTTGCTCATTTGCGCCCCGTCGGACTGAAACAGGAGAAAATGACGGATGATATCCAAAAACCGCTCCTTTTCAAACATCCCCCGAATCAAAACTTCCAACTGGGGAATGGAAATCGGTGCCGCCTCATCCCCGTCAATCGTCCGCCACGCCATGAACCGATCCTCACTGGCCGTCAACGTCCCGGCACAGGCATTGACCCCGTCACTGGTCACCATAAAGGCATTAAAGGCAAAGAGCGTGGGCAGGACATGCTTGTAAGTCTGCAATTGATTGTACCCGTCAGAGATATCCACCGCCTCATCAACGGCACTCTTCAGCTCCATGACCACCAAAGGTATCCCATTTACAAACACCACAATATCCGGCCGCTTCTCCACCCCATGCTCCACAACGGTCAACTGATTCATGGCCAGCCACTCGTTGTTTTCAGGTGACTCAAAATCAAACAAATAAACCTTCTCCGTTTTAGATCCCCCATCTTCTCGGCGAACGGGCACATCCACACCATCGGTAATCAACCTCTGAACCGCCCGATTGTTCATAAGCAAACTGGGACTCTGAGGAATCGTGATTTGGCGAACCGCTTCCTCAAGGGCCTCACGAGGCAACCTGGGATTGATCCGCTCCAACGCCTCCATGAGCCGCTCCGACAAAATCACATCCTCATAAGAAGTTCGCTCCGGGTACTCTCCCTCCGGTGACAAATTCGGCCCAAACTCAACCTCATACCCCAGCTCTTCAAACCATTCCAGGGCTGCCTTTTCCAGTTCGGATTCGTAAAAAGTGTTGGTAGACATCTATTTCACCTCCGGGATTGGGACACGAACCTCTCCCGACATGAGTTTTGGGAGGAGGGTGTTTCGGAGTTGGGTTAGCAATTCTATTTGTTTCGATAGCAAGAGATATTTTGAATCGATTTTTTCTACTATGTTTTCAAATTCTTCAATGACTTTTTTAGGTGGAACAACAATTTTTATATTACTCAAAGTTGTTTTATTTATTGATCCAAAAACAGTACCTTCATTATCATAAACCTTCAAACGAGTTTCAAGGCTTTTCATTAAATGAAATAAAAATGAATCATTTTGGTTTTTACTTCGGATAGCGCACAATCCTCTTCCAATACAACAGTTTTCATAAGCTTGATTAATATCCCCTACCGGCGCTCTGACACTCATTAATATATCTTTTTGTTTCGCCATTTTTTTAGGTTCAGTAGTGTATAATCGTCTTTTTGGGTATCTATTTCCAAAATCTGTTCTTCCTTGATAAAAGACTGCTCCGTTTTTTTCTTCGTTATAACTACTACCTTTTGGAGATTGTCCCATAATAATAATGGCAATCGACTCAAGCGTATCAACAGTCCACCCCTTCGGAATCATGCCCAACTCACTATCCACAAACTCCCCATCCTGAAAGGGTTCAAAATCAACAAACCAACTTTTAAAAAGTGCCTGCGCCATCTCTTCGAGCGTTTGATTCATCCGATTGTTGAGTTCAATTTTATCATCGAGACATGAGAGAGTTGCAGCGATGGCTTTTTGTTCTTGGAGAGGGGGTAAGGAAATATTAATTTTCTTAATCAATTTTGTGGTTAAGCTCCCTCTTATACTATTTGAATAAGATATTTGTCTTAATTCATCATATCGGTTTGATAAATTATAGAATAAAAAAAACGGATTCAATAAATTTACAGAGGATCGGAGAGCTATTAATGATTGATTAATATAAGTATCAATTTTGCAGAGTGATGTTTGTCCACGTGTATAGCCTTGTCCTGCTGATGCAATTACAACATCGTTTGTTTTTGCTAATCTTGTAGAAGAATTTTTCACAGCTTTATCTGTAATCTTTTTTTCAGCACAAAAAATATATCTGTTTCTAGTTTCACCCGAAGATAACCAAGGTAAATGACCATTCCAAAATTCTTTGTTTTTTGTATTTGGTGTTCCACCACTAAAAATTTTAGAAGTAACATCCTCCAGTTTAACTTC